>JAITNR010000255.1 GCA_031290375.1 Prevotellaceae bacterium
GTTTGCCGAATCGGAGTTTGAAAAATACCGTATTGTACAAGACCAGCTATTTCAGAGCGATTTTGACAGGTTTGTGCACTTAGAAGAAAAAGCCAATCAATTAAAAAACAAAAAATAAAAGAGAAAAATATGAAATATTCAGACATTATCGGCTTACATAAAGATTTTCTGCCTGTTGTAGATTTGCAGAACAAAAAGTCGGATTCTTATTGGAAACAGTTTATTCCAACAAAGCAGTTCTATAACTTGCTTGGTAAAACGATTGATGCAGTTACTTCGAGCCAATCTTCTTACCGTAAAAGTATATGGGTGAAAGGAACTTTCGGTACGGGTAAAAGTCATGCAAGTGCTGTTGTGAAACATTTGATGTGTAATGATCTTAGTGAAATATCCGATTATCTGGAAGATCGTATTTTGCTTGCTGAACTCAAAACTCGATTGTTGCATTTTAGAAAAAGCAAACGTTTATTTCCTGTTGTGTTGAAAGGTACTGAAAGTGGTCGGATTTACGATATGCGTTCATTCCTTCTAACTTTGGAACATATTATCAAAGATAGTTTACGCAATTCAGGGTATAGTATTACCGTGCAATCGGATTTTGAAAAGGCCATAACGTATTTGGAAACTACGCCTATAAATATAAATGAAATTATTGCAAACGAGCCCGAATTGCGAAGTTATGCAAAATCGAAAGAAGATATTATCAAAAAATTGCGCACTTCGGATGTTGATGTTTATTTGGCATTAGAGGAAGCATTGGCAAAACCGCAATACAGCGTACATTTTTCTTCAAGCGATATTGTAAAATGGTTGTCAGAAGTAGAAAAAGAAATTGTAAATTGCGGAGTAGCAGATGGTTTGCTTATCATTTGGGATGAATTTACTTCGGTAATGGATACTATCACAAGTGGCATGACCAGTATGATTCAAAATATTGCGGAACTTACCGAATCTCAAACTATCTACTTGTATCTGATAAGTCATAAAAATTCTTCGGCATACACGGAAGAAGACATTCGTAAAATGAAAGACCGTTTTCACGAAATTCAGTACGATATGGAAGCACTTACCACTTATCGCATTATGGCTGCAAGTATCAGAAAGATTAATGAACAACAATACGATTTATGCAGAAGCGACAAGATGGATAAACATACTGGGTTAATTTCGTATTTAACAGAAAACGACAACCAACAATCGACAAGAGATATTAAAGACCTATTTCCATTTCACCCATACTCTGCTTTTCTTTGCTCGGCAATCGCCAACCAAATTGGTTCTGCAAATCGCACCGTTATGCAGTTTATGTACGATACAGACAATGGTTTTCTCGGTTTTTTGAATGCCAAACATACTTGTGATAGCAAACTGTTGCTCACAGCCGACAAACTATGGGATTATTTTTTAGATGAATTTACTGATGATACGGTAAAGTACGGCATTGTTACTCAAACATATTTTGACAGGAACAAAGCCGTTGCAGAACTTGGTTTGCCTTATGAAAAGGTTTTCAAGGGGATTTTATTGCTAAACGCAATGATACGAATGGTTGAAAACAGAGAGCAACGAATGCCCTCAACAAAAAACATAAAGTGCCTTTTTGAGGGCGAAGATTTTGAAAGTTCCCTTGATGAAATACTCGATTATTTTGACAAAAATCAGATAGTTCAGCGCGACCCTTCCGGCAATTTTTTGATAGCCTTTGCTTCGTTACCGCAAAATGAAATAAATGATGCAATAAAACGAGCAGAATCCAATTATTCCGATATTGTCAAAATAATCAGTTATGATAAGCGGCAGAATGAGGACTCTATCAAAAACATTTTTGAAGATTCTTAAATCCGCCAACCTGCATTTGCCTTGCTTTCATGTTCGTATGATAAATATCAACTACGCAGTTATATAAAAGCAGCATTCAAAGAACCATATACGCTAAATGTCGCATTGTTTTTTGCAATGGATATTGCTGAAAAACAAAAAATGGCAGAAACGCTCAAAGAATTATCTGTAACAGATGATTATAAAAATGTTATTTATGTTCTGTTTGACGAAGTTTTTGAAAACAGTGGCAGAAAGAAAGAACGTTTTTATTATTACGTTGCGACTGCCGATGTGGCAAGAAACCACAATTCACGAGAGCCACAGCAAGTCAATGAAAAAAATGCGAGGGACATTCTCAATCAATGGATTATTGGATTGAAACAAGGAACAGCAACAATTTATTTTCGCGATGAAAAAGAAACAAAGAATGCCAACAATACAGCAAAATATATTAATGAAAAAATTGGCAATAAGATATTTAGCAGTGCAGTTGATGCTATGCTATCAATGCGCAATAAACCAATGACTTTTTGGAAAACGCAAAATTCCAAAAATTCAGCGGAGGCGATGCTTGTGTCTAATAACAGAGATGAAGCAGAACGCAAATTCTCTACAGGACAATACACTCCTGCAAAATTTCTTTTCAAAGACGATAATGATGATTATGTTGTTAATGCTGATTTGAATTTAAAATCTGACGCACCCGAAAACCACCCACTTGTTCAAACACAGAAAGAAGTTGATAAAATTTTGCAAAAAGTAAAACGCGATAATCTTTCAACATTCAATTTAGGAGTAATATTACAACCGCTTACACAACCGCCATTTGGATTATACGCCAATATACCCAATATGGCTGTTTTGGCTTTTGCTTTGCGAAAATGTGTAAATGAACTGAATGGCGTTGATTTGGGAACACCTATCGACAGCAACAATATGCGCGACAAGGTAGTTGATGTTTTCAATTATTGGCAAAATGGAAAAAATGAAAACAAATTGCGGGTTCGTTTCGGCTCAAAAGAAGAAAAAGACTTGAAGGATTTACTAATAGGCATTTTTGATATGCAACGCCTATCAGATGTGCCTGAATTAACAAGTTTGAAAAATGTGCGTTGGGGTATTATTGGCTATTGTAAACAGAAATCAAAATTACCATTGTGGTGCTTGAAATATGCCACTTCTATTGCCTCCACTGATTTTCGCTCTTTAATAGACCAACTGGTTGAACTAATCCAGAAAGACGAATTAAAAGATGATGTTGTTAAAAGGGTATTGAAGGCAATAGAGCAACAAAAGTTTGAATTACAGCGTGTTTTGTTAAATTCTGCTGCTTTTGAGGAGGGCTTTAAAGCTTTCGTACAAAACATAAAGGATGTTAGCGTAAAAGATGATTGGTGGAACGAACTAAAAGATTATCTGAATCACAACTTACAAGGCGAGATTGGCTTTTGGAAAGAAAGTGAGGTTGAAAATGCTGTATTGCGTTTTCATATTGGCAAAACACAAATAAACGAAGTTAAAAACATTGCTGTTTCACCCTATACGGCAAATATTAAAAAAGGAGAGGCACAAATCTTTAATGCTAATGTTGAAGTAACAGGAAATGCGAGTAAAGAAATTACTTGGAGCGTTGAAAATGGCAATTCAAGCAATATTAACAGTTTAGGTGTTTTAGCCATATCCACAAAAGAAACCGCCTCAAGACTTACTATTAAAGCAATATCAAAATTTGACACCTCTAAGTTTGGAACAGCAACAGTAAATATAATTCCTGCGGTTTCAGATGAGAAAGTCAGCAGGGTAAAAGACAAAGTTGCTAAAGCAAGTAATTCTTCGCCTGTTATATTAAAGAACGTTTTGTTGCAAGTGCTTGAAAAATTTCCTGAAACGGCAGATATTATTGATGAAAATTTAGAATAACAGAATATGATAGCTACAGAAAAAATCCAAAAATTTGCTTCAGTAGATGATTTACTCGAAGAAGTTAGCAATGACAGCAAAACAAATTCTGTTCTTCGTTGCCGTTATGCCGTACGATTTATTTTGCTTGATAATTTTAATCTATATCAAGATTTTATCAAAAAAATGACAAAACAAAACATTCAGGTATTTAATTTGGAACAATTGCTTGATTCTGATAATAAAGACAGTTGGATAACAACTGATACACTTGTAAGTGCAATAAAAAAACTGAAAGGAAAGATTGTCGTTTCGCCTTTTTCCGAGATTGTACGTTTTTTCAAAGACGATAAATTTAAAGCATTATTTGAAGGGATGTCGTTAATGGAACTTGATACTTCTACAAGAATTTATATTCCGCTCATTGGGTTGAAACACAGATTTGAAAATTTCTTGAATACTTTTTCAAGAATCGAAGAATCACAACCGGTTTGGGCGATTTACAGTGAAGAATCACAACCGGTGGAAATTGATTTAATTCCAAACAATTTTCCTTGTTGGGATTCGCTTAACTGCCTGAGAAATGTTTATGAATGGCTTGTTTTTTGGAAAACTCACGCCCCAACAGAACGCATACTTTGTTCGTCCGACACGATTAATACTTATTCTAAATACTCTCAGCCCGATAATATTTTCGATATTAAAAAAATAGAAACAGCACACTTATTTCTAACTCAATTTTTGAATATCCAAATAGGCATTGAATACAAAACAAGTGATGAGTATTTTTGGATACAATTGCTATCTTTATTGGATTGTGAGAAAGTCAATAT
>JAITNR010000011.1 GCA_031290375.1 Prevotellaceae bacterium
CAAATTTATTTAATGATTTAACATTACAAAGGTAATACAATATTTTTGAAAAAACAAATAAATATGATGTTATTTTACATAAAACACGAAATATAGCATAATTAGCCACTACAAAACAACTCTTACTCAAAAAGTGCCATTTTTACACAGTTTGGATATGGGGATTGGGGGATAGAGTGTCGAAGTCAGGGTTAGTTTTTTGCTAACGCCTGCGTTGTGTTTTTAACTGTTTTTCTCACAGCCTTTCCAGTTTCACCGTAAAGTGCCTCATAAGTTCGGCTTCCCACACTATTTTTACGCCGCGTGTAATAGTTTCTCTGCGGTCGAAAACATTTTTGAGGGCAGCTGCAACCACGTCAATATGGTTGTCGGTATAAACTCTGCGAGGAATAGCCAAACGCAGCAAGTCAAGTCCACCAAATCGGTTTTCACGTGTAACAGGGTCTCTGTCAGCCAGCAAATAGCCGATTTCACAACCACGAATACCTGCTTCAAGATACAACTCCACTGTCAGAGTCTGAGCGGGAAATTCCTCTTTCGGCACTTTTGTAAGCACTTTTGGAGCATCAACAAAAATGGCGTGTCCGCCTGCGGGACGCTGATAAGGAATGCCGTATTCATCAAGTTTTTTTGCTAAATATTCTACCTGTTTGATACGGGTTTCGAGGTTGTCAAATTCCGTGTTTTCGTCCAAACCAACAGCTAAGGCGTTCATATCTCGACCGTTCATTCCGCCGTAGGTGAGGTATCCCTCATAAACGATGCCTACAACTTTTGCTCTGTCATACCAATCCTGCTTGTTGGTAGCGATAAATCCGCCCATATTGACTATTGCATCTTTCTTTGCGCTCATAGTCATACAATCGGCATAAGAGAATATTTCCCTGCAAATAGCCTTTATGGTTTTGTTTTGGTAGCCATCTTCGCGCATTTTGATAAAATAGGCATTTTCGGCAAAACGTGCCGAGTCGAACACAACGGGTTTGTTGTACTTATCGGCAATTTGCCGTACCTCCCGCAGATTTTGCATCGAAACAGGCTGTCCGCCTGCGGTATTGTTGGTTATCGTAACAATGACAAAGGGTATTTTGTCGTTGTGTTCGGCAAGCACTTTTTCAAGTTTTGCAATATCAACATTGCCTTTGAAGGGGGCTTCCTTTTGCGTGTCTTTGGCATCATCTACGGTGCAATCTATGGCAAACGCTTTTCTGGACTCAATATGTCCTTTTGTTGTGTCGAAATGCGAATTGCCGGGCACATAGTCACCAGCCTTTACAAGCACCGAAAACAGCACATTTTCGGCTGCCCGCCCCTGATGAGTAGGCACAACATACTTGAAACCAGTGATTTTCTCAATCGTTTCACGCATAAAATGAAACGAAGTTGCACCGGCATAACTCTCATCTCCAACCATCATGGCACCCCATTGACGGTCGCTCATGGCACCCGTACCTGAATCGGTCAAAAGGTCGATATAAACCTCCTGGGCGTTAAGTTGAAAAACATTGTAATTGGCTGTTTTCAACCAGTTTTCGCGTTCTTGGCGCGTACTTTTTCTGATGGGCTCAACCATCTTGATTTTCCACGCTTCTGCAAATGGTAAATTCATTGTATTTTAATTTTTAATTTATTATTTCGGAACTTATTTATAAATCTTTTTCTCGGCACAAAGGCAATTCAGAAATTCTCCATTACACAAGCGCAAAGGTACAAAATTTTTAAGTATGATAAAAAGATTTTTTGCGCCTAACAATGTTTATTGAAAAAAAAATGTAATTTTGCACTTTTAATAAAGCATAAAACCAAATTAAGTCATAAAAAAATGAATATCGCAACAAAAATCGGAATGATGCTGGATTCTCTGGTAGCGGGGAGCGTTGAATTGGCAAAAAACATAGTTTTTGCCCTCATTGCCTATTTTATAGGCAAATATCTTATTAAACTGCTTTGCCGTCTTGTTAAAAAAGTGATGGAGAGGCGAGAAGTTGATATAACCGTTGCCAACTTCATCAATAATCTTGTAAAAATAATTTTGCAAATTACATTATTTATCTGCATTATCGGGATTTTAGGGGTAAAAACTACGTCTCTAATGGCGTTGATTGCCTCTACCGGTTTTGGTATCGGCTTGGCGTTGAGCGGCACGTTGCAGAATTTTGCAAACGGTATTCTGCTGTTGCTTTTCAAGCCCTACAAAGTGGGCGATTATATTGAAACACAAGGTGTTGGCGGTACAGTTAAGGCGGTACACATTTTTCATACCATATTGATTACCACTGACAACAAAACCATATACGTACCTAATGGCTCAATGAATGGCAGTGTGATGACAAATTTTTCGCAGGAAGAAACGCGTAGAATCGACTTGACGATTGGCATTGACTATGGCGAAGATTTTTCAAATGTCAAGTCGATAATAAACAGGATTATTTCGGCTGAAAACAGAATTTTGCATACGCCCGAAGCGCTTGTTGAAATTACACAGTTTGCCGACTCTTCGGTAAATGTCTTAATCAGATTTTGGGTGAAAAGTAGCGATTACTGGAGTGTTTATTACAAAATGAACGACTCCATTTACGCAACTTTTAACGCAAACAATATTAATTTCCCGTATCCTCAACTCACAGTACATCAAGGCTAAATGAAAAATTTCTTTATACTGATAAAACGGTTTCTTCCTCCGTACAAAAAATATGTGGTTTGGACTTTTATACTCAACTTTCTGAGTACGATTTTCAATCTCTTTTCGTTTGCTACTATCATTCCTATTTTGCAGATTTTATTTGGTATTCAGACCGAAAAACACAGTTTTGTTGGCTGGAGCTTCTCTTCAATCGACTCTTTTGTGTTTTCGATAACGAACAACGCATTCAATTTTATTGAACAGATAATTGATAATCAGGGCTACTGGATTGCTCTTTGCTGCCTTGCCGCATTTCTCGCGGGAATGACTTTGTTGAAAACAGGCACCCAATACCTTGCCTCAATTGCCCTTGTGCCTGTCAGAACAGGCGTTCAGAGGGATATTCGCAACGGTATTTACAGGAAAATCACCAGCTTGCCGATAGGTTACTTCAATGCCGAAAGAAAGGGCGACATAATGTCCAGAATGACAGGTGATGTCAATGAAATTGAGGCTTCCATTATGAGTTCACTCGAAGTTATTTTCAAAAATCCGCTAATGATTGTGGTTTATGTTGCTATGTTGCTTATTCTGAGTTGGAAACTGACAATTTTCGTGATAATTCTTCTGCCAATAAGCGGTTATTTAGTTGGTAATGTGGGTAGAAATTTGAAAAAGAGTTCATTAACAGGACAACAACAAATGGGGGCTGTGCTTTCGCAAATCGAAGAAACACTCGGTGGAATACGGATAGTAAAGGCTTTTAATGCGGAAAAAAAACTGATAAATCGTTTTAATGTGCTGAGCGAGCAGGTTCGAAGAACTTTTAATAAAATCAACTCAAAGTACCTTCTTGCACATCCATTGGGCGAGTTTCTCGGTACAATGGTGATTTGCGTTGTTTTGCTTTATGGCGGAATGCTTATTTTGGACAAGTCGGGGGGGTTGGACGCTGCTCAGTTTATATACTATCTCATTGTTTTTTATAGTGTTGTGCCGCCATTTAAGGACCTGTCAAGAGCAACTTACAGCGTGCAAAAGGGTATGGCTTCGTTGTATAGGGTAGATGAAATTCTTTCGGTTAAAAATCCGATTAAACAGATTGAAAACTTGCCTATAGAGGATTTTGTCTCTGAAATCGAATTTAAGAATGTGCGGTTCAAATATGCTGATGTCTGGGTGTTGAACAACATCAACTTAACCGTTTCCAAAGGCAAAACCGTAGCATTGGTGGGACAGTCGGGGTCGGGCAAATCCACTATGGTAGATCTGATTCCACGTTTTTATGACGTAACCGAAGGTGAAATTCTGCTTGACGGCAAAAATATTAAAACACTGAATATATTTGACCTGCGCGAACTTATGGGCAATGTCAATCAGGAAGCCATCCTTTTTAACGACACATTTTTCAACAACATAACTTTCGGAGTGGACAGTGCCACCGAAGAGCAGGTGATTACGGCGGCTCAGATTGCCAATGCACATGAGTTTATTATGGCGACCGAAAACGGTTATCAAACCAATATCGGCGACAGAGGCGGACGGCTTTCGGGCGGACAAAGACAAAGGGTGAGCATTGCAAGGGCAATCCTTAAAAATCCGCCTATTCTGATTCTTGACGAGGCTACTTCGGCGTTGGATACAGAGTCGGAGTTGCTTGTGCAAAAAGCCCTTGACAACCTTATGAAAAACCGCACTTCGATTGTGGTGGCACACCGTCTCAGTACAATCCGCTCAGCAGACGAGATTTGCGTTATACACGAGGGCGAAATAGTAGAACGCGGCACACACGAAGAACTGATTACTTTCAACGGACAGTATAAAAAACTGTGTGATGCTCAGATGTTTAAATAGAAAAATGTCCCGTCCTAAAAAAGCGTCCTGACTTCGACGGTCAAAAATCACAAAGCAATATCATTCAATGACTTACCAAAACAGCGAGCCACTACATTTTTTAATTTTCGAGTAATTGATAAGGCACTAAACTTCGGTGTTTTT
>JAITNR010000085.1 GCA_031290375.1 Prevotellaceae bacterium
GATTTGGAACACAAAGACAGCATGGGAAACGGTAGCGTAATCCGCTCGGGCGAAGTGCAGGTAATGAGCGCAGGCACAGGAATTACGCACAGCGAATTTAATGCCAATGCGAACAATGACCTGAATTTCTTCCAGATTTGGGTTTTCCCGAAAAAGGACAATGTTACTCCGCGCTATGGACAGCAAAAGTTCGATTTTTTCAATTCCAACAACGAATTGGTACAAATTGTATCGCCAAATCCCGACGACGACGGACTTTGGATTTATCAGGATGCCTGGTTTAATACGGGTATCTTTGACAAGGACTATTCGTTTGATTATAAGATAAAAATCAACGGAAACGGTTTGTTCGTTATGGTTATTGAAGGCGAGTTTGAAGTAGAAGGTCAACAGTTATTCCGCCGCGACGGAATGGGATTGTGGGATACGGATTCGGTGAAGATAAAAGCGCTGTCGGATAATGCACGTATTTTGCTGATAGATATTCCAATGTGAAAATTTTTATTAATTTTATAAATATAAAAAATTATGAGAAAAATATTAACGATTATTATTTATAGTGTATTTCTATTTGAAGGGTGCAAGAATAAAACAATTGATACAGATATGTTTGTGATAGATGTTTCAAAAGATTATCCTGAAAAATTTGTATCATTCCAAGAGATGGGAGGAGAATTAGAATACATTCCTTTGGAAACAAATGACGAAGTTCTAATGGAAGCCACGGCAACGCCGGTTTATATTTCCGATAAAAAAATTATAATAATGAATCCATTTATCGGAGACATATTCATATTTGGGCGGAATGGAAAAATAGAATCTCATTTTAACCATAAAGGGCAAAGTGGAGAAGAATACAACAATTTAAGGCATTTAGTGTATGACGAAAAAAACAAAGAGTTTTTCGTATCTGATTATAAGAAAATTCTTGTGTATTCTGAAGAAGGACAATATAAACGACATTTTTCTTTTCCTGAAACCAATTTTGAAAAGATAAGTAATTTTGATGATGAAACTTTGTTGGGATATGACGAATATGATATTTATGGCAATGATTATAGAACAAAACCGTATTTGTTTGTTTCAAAAAAAGATGGTAGTATTGTTTCAGAATTGGATATTAATCTTCCTCAACGATATTCTATCAAACAAAAATACGACACAGAAAATGGAAAAATTGTGATAAGATTAGGAGATTTTAGTAATTGGCATGATGGGAAAGATTTTGTGATTGCCGATTTGTCATCGGATACTATTTATAAATTAACTCGGGATAAAAGATTGATTCCTTTGGGAACTCGTGTTCCGTCGGTATCAAAAAACGAAATGAAAACACTTCTTTCTGTTATAATTAAGACCGACAAATTCATGCTTTTATCTGCAAATGTTGCCGATTTTGAAAAAGTCAAAAAAGGAATACCATTGGACGCTTTGTATTTGCTGTATAATTTTGCAGATAACCGGATTACTAAATCATGGTTTACAAATGACGACTGTAGCGGATGTCGTTACAGATTTTGGGATATTGAAGCTCCCGAAAACACAACGGCATTATTTTTAAGTTCTTTTCGTTTAATCGAACAACGAGAATTAGGCAATATCAGTGGTAATTTGAAGCCAATAGCAGAAAAAGTAGATGAAGAGGATAACCCTGTTTTGATGGTAGTGAAATTTAAGTAAAACAAGTTTACGGTCCGATTTTTTACCCAAAACCTCTGTTTTCCGGTCCTACTTTTTACCCGAAAGCATTTTTTCAGGTCCGATTTTTTTACTATCTTTGCGCCGTATTTATGTAACAGAATTATGTATATAAAAAGAAATATAGACAGGTATTTACAAGATTGGCAGCGGTCTGTTTCGCGCAAACCTTTGTTACTTCGTGGAGCGCGGCAGGTTGGTAAATCGTCTTCGGTCAGAGAATTTGGCAAACGGTTTAAGTATTTTGTGGAAATAAATTTCGACAAAAAAGACAGCGAACCGGCAAAAATGGTTTTTGAGAGAACTTCTTCGCCACAACAAATATGCGATGAGTTGTCTTTGATTTACAACAAACCCATAATTCCAAACCGCACTTTACTGTTTTTTGACGAAATACAATCGTGTATTTCCGCTATTTCGTCATTGCGTTATTTCTATGAGGAAATGCCTGAACTGCACGTCATTGCCGCCGGTTCACTGCTCGAATTTGCATTGGAAGAAGTGCCGTCTTATGGTGTTGGACGCATTCGGTCGCTGTTTATGTATCCATTTTGTTTCGATGAATTTTTGCGGGCGACAAATCATATTCCGCTTGCCGAAACCTTACGGAAATCAACGCCCGACAAGCCTCTGTCAGAGGCTATTCACAAGACTTGTTTGCAGCATTTAATTCGTTTTATTTTGATTGGCGGAATGCCGCAAGTAGTGGCTACTTTTGCACAGAGAGGCTCTTTGCAGGACTGTCAGCAAGTTTTGGATGACTTAATACTGACTTTTGACGATGATTTTGCCAAATACAAAACGCGAGTGCCTTCTTCACGTTTGCGGGAAGTTTTTTTGTCGATAATGGAACAGACAGGAAACAAGTTTGTTTATTC
>JAITNR010000105.1 GCA_031290375.1 Prevotellaceae bacterium
ACAACAAAATTCGGTCTTTCAGTCAAGGCTTATATCAATAGAAAGATATATAAAGTTGGCAGAAAAGCGTCAGATATATTTATGGAAACAATGCCTGTGATTTTTAATGATTTTTTGCCGGACTGGAACTATAAATTTAGTTGTCAAAACTAAAACTGTTATAAGTTATTTATTTTACGTTACTTAGTTACGTAAATCCTGAGAATTGTGTTAATTCCGTAAAATGTATTCCGGATTGCTTCGTTCTTCGCAATGACGCACTGCGCTTGGACTTCGCGTCATTGCGGGCTATTTGGAAGTAATTTAGGTATTAGATACGATTTTTTATATAGCCCATTTTTAATATCACTTTGGTATAATGCAAAGCAAAGCCCAATCCTCAACTTTTCATTTGCCGAAATAGGCTGTTAATTTTCAATCTGATAACCCCGAAAAGTGCTTCGGAAAAAATTCCGCCGCTCATTTTGGACACACCCAATTGACGATTGACGAAGATAATTGGCACTTCCTCAATCTTAAAGCCATATTTGTAAGCAGTAAATTTCATCTCAATCTGAAAAGCGTAACCCTTAAAACGAATTTTATCCAGATTAAACTTTTCCAGTACTTTACGGTTATAACAGACAAAACCTGCGGTGGTGTCCTTCACTTTCAGACCCGTGATAATGCGCACATAAATCGAGGCAAAATAGGACATCATAATTCTGCCGACAGGCCAGTTTACAACGCTTACCAAATTGTTCACATACCTTGAACCTACGGCTACATCAGCCCTACCCGAACTGCACGCCTCGTAGAGATTGAGCAAATCTTTGGGTGGATGCGAAAAATCGGCATCCATCTCAAAGATATACTGATAGTTGCGTTCCAAGCTCCACTTGAAACCCGCAATATAGGCAGTTCCCAAGCCGAGTTTGCCTGCACGTTCCGTCAAAAACAGATGTTCGGGATACTTGATTTGTAGATTTTTAACAATGAAAGCCGTGCCGTCAGGCGAACCGTCGTCAACTATCAACACATCAAAACTATGCTCTAAGGCAAAGACCGCCTCGATTATGTTTTCGATGTTCTCTTTTTCGTTGTAGGTCGGTATTATTACTACTGAATTGGACATTTTGTTTATCATTTATTAGGTGTGGATTTATCAATTTTAATTAGAATGTTTGGGAACCTGTTTTAAAAATTCCAAAACATTTTCTTTGATTCTTTTCTCAACATTTTCGAGAGAATTTTCGATAAACTTTTCACCTGTAATTCGTTCATAAAGTTCTATGTATCTTTTACTGATGCCATTTACTATTGCCTGAGTCATTTCGGGGACTTTTTGTCCGTCTTTGCCCTGAAAACCATTTTCTATAAGCCATTCACGCACAAACTCTTTTGAGAGTTGCTTTTGTGGCAGTCCTTTTTCAAACCGTTCTTCATATTCACCAAGATAAAAATATCTGCTCGAATCGGGCGTATGAACTTCGTCCATAAGGTAGATTTTGCCGTTATTTTTGCCAAATTCATACTTGGTATCCACAAGTATCAATCCACGCTCAGCGGCAATTTCCGTTCCACGTTGAAAAAGGGCAAGAGCATAACGTTCCAAAATCTCGTATTCATCTTTGTTAACCAGTCCCTGTGCAATAATTTCTTCTTTCGAAATATCCTCATCGTGCTTTCCGAGTTCAGCCTTAGTGGTGGGAGTAATAATTGGTTTGGCAAAACGCTGATTTTCACGCATTCCGTCAGGTATTTTCACGCCACTGATTTCTCTTGCGCCGTTTTTATACGCTCGCCACGCGCTACCACAAAGGTAGCCGCGCACAATCATCTCTATCGGGTAACCATCGCATAGCACACCTGCCGTAACCACAGGGTCGGGAGTTGCAGTTTTCCAGTTTGGGCAAATGTCGATGGTTGCGTTCAAAAACTTTGCCGCTATCTGATTGAGTATTTGCCCTTTAAAAGGTATTCCTTCAGGCAATACCACATCAAACGCAGAAATGCGGTCGGTGGTAATCATCACCAAAAGGTTGTTGCCGACAGTATAAACATCACGCACTTTGCCGTGATAAACGTTGCTTTGTTCTGGAAAATGATAATCTGTTGAGGTTAACGAATTCATTTGAATGTATTGTTATATGTTTTACTTTAACTACTGAATATTAAACTGTTAGGTGTAAATTTTTTAGATTTTCAGATTACATTTTTGTCTGAAAATATTACATCCGAAAGCTAATTCAATTTGTTACAAAATTAACAAAAAATTGAAACAAAATAAAAAACTTTTTTTTGTCCGTTATAACATACATAATCAATAGAAATAATCACCCACCCATACCTCAGCAAGTCAGCTGCTTACAGTCCATCATCTTGTTTATAATTACGTACATAAGTAGTAAAGTCCTAAGGACTTTACTACTTATGTACTCAGGCACAACTATTCAACAGAACTGATGGCAACCCGAAAACCCCAGGGGTCGGTGTGGTAGAACGGATAGTAGCTTTCGCGGGTAGACACAAGACAGCCATAATCAATGTAAGACGGAAGGGAGTCATATTTGCCGCCCCGATGCCGACGTCGAGTGGCCGCATTAGGGGCCAGCCACATCAGCCGGAGTAGCCTGAGGAAAGGCTTCATTGCTCCAATTCCAACACCATTCCATAACGTTTCCTGTCATATCGTACAAACCCAATTCATTGGGCTTTTTAGTCTTTACCGGCTTAGTGCCCCAATATGGAGGAATAGTATTGTTCCCTGTGTTAGATCCATTGTTGCCCAGGTACCATGCCAAAGTATCCAATGCCACCTCATCGCTGGTAGATGAGCCGCCGCCCGAAAAATAATAATTGTGAGTTAGAGTGCCACCGCGAGCAGCATATTCCCACTCACTTTCGGTAGGCAAACGGTAACCGTTGACACCAAAATTACAGGTGACTTGATCCCAAACAGCGTCTGCCCCTATCGGGATTTGGGAGGGTGTTATTGTGCTGAAATCTACGCCCGTTACCGTATAACAGGGTGTTCTGCCCTCCATTATACTTAATTTGTTGCAATAGGTAATAGCATCGTACCAACTTACCCATTCCACAGGAAGCGCCGATGTTGGTCTGGTTGTAACAAAAGCTTGACCATTTTCGCTGCATTGAAAATAAGAAGGATTTTGAAATGGGGCAATTCAAATAGTGTAAATTTCTCAACCCTCAAAAAGAGTGTAAAGTATTGGTTATAAATAATATATAAATTTATACCTAAAAAACAAATCGTGTAAATTTGTTTTGGTATAAGCGTTTAGGTCGCTCCAAAAAATGCTACCTTTGTAGCGTGAAAAACAAGAGAAAAATTTACAGGAGTGAATTCAATAGAATTTTATAAACGCTTTCAAAGCGATGAGGATTGCTACAAATATATTGCCGACAT
>JAITNR010000120.1 GCA_031290375.1 Prevotellaceae bacterium
GCAAGAACTTTTTCCGATGCCGGACAAAGTACAAGGCAGAACTGCGCTCCCTCCTCAACGAAAAATTCCACCTGTACAAAAATTAAAATTTACCCAATTTTCAATAGATAACAGTATACAATATCTATAAAATAGGAAGACAAAATCACATAAGGAACAGAATTATGAACAAAAAAATATATATTTTTCTTTGTTTAGTTTTACAATTAATTGTAGCTTTTGCTGACAGTTTATTGTCTGACGAAATCGATTCTCTATCTTCGCATAATTTGTTTATAAAATCGCTATTTCCGATGATGGGTGAAGATTATCCGCAACAGATAGCAAAGGAAGTCGGTAGGCAAAGTTCATATATCACAAAAAATGAAATAAACGAAACATATCAGAGAATATGTAAAACTTTTTTGTTTGATAAATACAAAGAACTTGAATCCACTACTTTTTTTGTTTATTTTCCTTCGGTCAATGATATTCCATGTATCGGTTATTGTATATTTATTTATGAGGGAATTTACGTTACAGCATCGTTTGCTGATGATTTTGTTGCTTTTACTTTTGAATTCGAAGATGAACCATTGTTATCTCCAGTAACAATTTCTGAAAAAAACTTACTACAAATTCAAGAAATTATTCCTTTACTAAAGAAGGTGTACTTTAAATCATCAGAAAACAATACAATGGGAAATGTTGTTGCTTTACCTAATGTAGATATTGATTCTGCATGGATTAATTCTGTACAATGGTGGTATTCTCCGGGGAAATTGGGGATTTCTTTTTTAAATATATCCGTTCCTTCTCGCGCAGCAAGATATTATTTCCCGCACTATCCCAATCTCAAAAATAAAGTATCTCGTAATTTGTTCACTATCATCTTGTTTCCTATGTTTAAAGAAGTGTATTCGCAATCATTAACAAATAATCTTAAAAAGAAAAGCGAGTATGCTATTAAAAAATCTATGATTGAGGATTGCCATAATACTTGTAAGACTTTTTTATCCAAACAATTGAAGAATGTTGAAAATATACAATTTATTTATTTTCCAGTAGTCAACAAGACCCCTGCTAAAAGTATCGGCATAATTTCTTACGATGATATTTTCATAACGATATCATTTGTTGAAGATTTAGTGGGATTCACTTTTGAATTTGAAGATGCCTCGTCAGAATCTTCTACTGTAGTTCCTGAAAAGGTTATAAAAATGGTACAAAATATCATCCCTGCCTTGAAAATGGTAACACTCAAAACGGGTGAAAAAAACCAATTAGGCTTTGCGAAACCTTTGGCTGGTACAGAACTTGATACTAAATGGATTGATTCTATTCAATGGTGGTATTCACCAGGGAAATTTGGTATTTCATTTTTAAGAGAAAAATAAGGGTCAGGTGATGTTTTTGGGGCTTGACAAGTTTATGGGTTATTTTTTCATAAGTTTTTTGATGATATTGACAAGCTTTTCTTTTCGATGGTTGAATCGGAATTCGGTTCCCTTTAAGTGTATCACAAACTTTTCGGACTTGCAACCGTTGAACTTTGCGAGTCGGTGTTTTGCAGAACTCCAAAAAGATTCAATGCCGTTAACGTGACATTTTCCTCTGGCAAATTCATTTTCGTTATGATAAAACCGGTAATGATCGTAACCGTTCAGGATCAAGCCGTCGTAGACTTTCCAACCGTCCGTATGAATGACCGAGCCGGTCAGGATTTGTCCTTTGATAATAGGCGGAGCGCGACTCGGTACGGTGAATGAGACCGTGCGACGGAGTGGTTCGATAATGTACAAAAATTCGACAAGGACTTAAAGGATTTCGAACTGCCGGAAACGGTACGAAAAGTGTCCATTCCGCCGAAAGACGAACGGTTTAAGGATCGTTGGAACAACGTTATAGACAAAAATTCGGCATCCGGAAGTACAATATTTTCTGACACAAAAACATCGGATAAAGGTCATGTTCGCAATTTAACGATTGAAACGTCAGATAAGGGAATAATTAAAAGTGCAGGAATTCTGGTAAATGCAGAAAATGCTGCATGGAAACAAAATACTCCGTCTAATGCTCAAATGTATCAGGTACGTTTTACTGGTACGCAAAACGCGGGGGCTGCTTCGGACGGTTCGACGAAAAAAGAATATGTACCGAAATTTCATGGAGTGGCCCAAGTCAATGGAAACGGAGTCAGCGGAACGCCGCAAGAATACTCTTGGAATGTGAAAGCCGTCTATAATATCAGCGACCATGCCCCTATTATTGAAAAAAGTCAAAAGAATGAAAATAACGGCACAAAATTTAATGTTACATTTAATGGTTCGGCAGATTTCGGGCAATGGAAAAAATACTCAAATTCACCGCATAATTTCAATGTAAATGTATCAGACCCTTCTCAAGTCGTTATTGATGCCGTGGTTGGTTATATTGGCGACATACCAGGAGCTTCTGTTGGAGAGCACGGATCGTGTGAATCAATATTCAATTATGACTATGCCCCTCAAGGACAAATAAAATCTGTTTTCTGTGATATTTGCCAAAAAACAAATAAATGTCAATATAGTTTCAAATATATTGGGGATATTTTCGTTACTTCAAAAATCATTATGCCAAATTGGATTAATAAAGATGTTGTCGCAGGACCAATATCTAAGACTAAATGGCAACGTTTCTGGAATAATCTCTACACACACGAACAAGGTCATTGGGATATTGCTGTTCAATACGCTGAAAAAAGTAAAGAATGGGCTAAAAGTAAAAATGGGCTGATTTATATTGTCGAAGTGTGTTGTGGAAACAATACTCAACTGGCAAAACAAAAAGCAACTAAACTTGGAAATGAATGGAGTCTTGAATTCGAGAAAAAAATGAACGAAGAACTTCGTAAGTTCGGTTCAGATTTAAAAGCGGAAAATTCACAATATGATATTGTAACTAATCATGGAGAAACACAGGGAGTAAATTTTATTCCACCTGTAAATGCAATTTCTGAATAATTATTCATTGAACAAATTTTCTGAGAGGATATATAATATGAATGTAATTTTGAGATTGTTGGGATTTTTTTTGTTATATGGAACAGTTTTGTGTTTTTCTCAAGAAACAGTTAGAAATGTTCCTTCCATGTCGAAATCATTGGGAACTTATTGTTTGTTGACTCTCAACACAAAAAATGGTGATTTAAAAATTTCAATCAAAAACAATTTGGTAAAAATTCAACAAATCGATATGGAACTTTTTTTTTCCAATCGTCTACCTAATAAAAACTATTTACAGCAATTTCGTGCGATTGAAAAGTGTCTTGATGACGAGAATCAGTTACCTTATTATAGAAGTCGTTTTGATGATTTAATCATTAAAGTACACAATACTGGGTATTTTTCGACTTCGACAATTTATCCTTCTGTTCCAAAATACAAAGTGATCAATCTAACCGCTCCTTAATGCCAACACCGCTCCTTCAAAAACAAACGAATCTCGCCAAACACGCCGAACTCAATAAGTTTCTGCCGAAACTCAACACACTCGTCGATTGGGAAGCCTTTCGTGCCGACCTCGAAG
>JAITNR010000134.1 GCA_031290375.1 Prevotellaceae bacterium
AAAAACACCGAAGTTTAGTGCCTTATCAATTACTCGAAAATTAAAAAATGTAGTGGCTCGCTGTTTTGGTAAGTCATTGAATGATATTGCTTTGTGATTTTTGACCGTCGAAGTCAGGAAAAACAACTGTTTTACTTTATTGACAGTGCAGGCGTTGCTTTATAGACTTTTCAAGTTTTCAAAACTTGGAAAGTCTTTAAATTTCCCTCCCATTTATGTGGCGGTGGTGATAATGAATAATGAACAATGAATAATCCGGCTTCATTGTTCACTATTCATTAAAAACGGTATTCATATTTAATTATCACAAAATTTAATGTAACTTTGCAGCGAATTTAAATAAAAAAATAGATACTTCACAAATGAACTACGACAAGATTCTTGTTTTGGACTTTGGCAGCCAATACAATCAACTGATAGCAAGACGAATACGCGAGATGGGGGTTTTCAGCGAACTGCACCCGCACACCATTACCGCAGAGGAAATTTTGCAGATTCCGAACGTAAAAGGTATTGTCTTTAGCGGTGGTCCCAAAAGCGTATATGAAAGCGATGCCTATTTTTGTGATGAAAAAATATTTTCGCTCGGATTGCCCGTTTTGGGTATCTGCTACGGGATGCAACTCACTTGCAACCACTTCGGCGGGATTATCGAAAGGAGCACTACCAAAGAGTACGGTAAAATGGGAATTTCTATTGAAAACAACTCTCTTTTGTTTGACGGCTTGCCCAAAGAGCAGGATGTCTGGATGAGTCACGGCGACCATGTGAGCAATATCCCCACAGGTTTTTCTCTCGCGGCAAAAAGCGAAAACGGAATAGTGGCATCAATTTTTAACGAAGAGAAAGAGATTTATCTTGTGCAGTTTCACCCCGAAGTACGACACACCGTCTTTGGCAACGATATTTTGAGCAATTTTGCCTTTAAAATATGCAAGGCAAACAACAACTGGACAATGCAGTCGTATATCGAAATTCAGATTGGAAAAATACGGCAACAGGTTGGGAATCAAAAAGTTTTGTGCGGGTTAAGTGGGGGAGTAGATTCCACTGTGGTGGCGGTTTTGATACATAAAGCCATTGGAAATCAACTGACCTGTATGTTTATCGATCACGGTCTTTTGCGTAAAAATGAGGGGGAGCAGGTAATGCAAACCTGTGGCAATCTGTTCGGTATGAATGTGGTGAAAATTGATGCACAAGAGAGATTTTTGTCGAAACTGTCCGGTGTTTCCGACCCTGAAACAAAGCGTAAAATTATTGGTAACGAGTTTATTTACTGTTTTGACTGTGAGGCAAAAAAACTCGGTGAGTTTAACTTTCTGGCACAGGGAACTCTCTATACGGATGTAATTGAAAGTGGCACTAAGACGGCTCAAACTATCAAAAGCCATCACAATGTAGGCGGTTTGCCCAAGGATATGAAATTTGAGTTGCTTGAGCCATTGAACAAACTTTTCAAGGACGAGGCGCGGGAGTTGGGGCTGGCGTTGGGAATACCCAAAGAGATTGTTTGGCGGCAACCGTTCCCAGGTCCGGGGTTGGCGATAAGAATTACAGGTGAAATTACTAACAAAAAACTCGATATAGTACGTCAATCCGATGCAATTCTACGAGACGAGATTGCAAAGGCTGGGCTTGAAAAAGATATTTGGCAGTACTTTACTGTGCTTACAAACATTCAGAGCGTAGGAGTGATGGGCGATACACGCACTTACGACTATGCGTTGGGCATCCGTGCCGTAACCTCCATTGACGGAATGACGGCAGATTGGGCAAGAATCCCATACAACACACTTGACATCATTAGCCGCAGAATTGTAAATGAGGTCAAAGGCGTCAACCGTATAATCTACGACATCACCTCAAAACCGCCATCAACCATTGAATGGGAATAACGAAGTCGATTTTATATGACACTATCATTTTTTTTGAATAAACAAATAAAAATTGTAACTTTGTACGATTATGTTTCAATTGATTCTAACTCCTAAAAATAAAAAAATATGGACAACATCAGCGACTATATCTATGTGATAATAATTATTGGTTCTATCATAGTTAGCATTGCCAAAAGTGCGACCAAAAAGAAGGCACAGACCTCCGAAAAGCCTGTGGCGCGAACTTCTCCAAAGCAAAACACGCTTGATGATGTATTCAGAAAAATGCTTCAGGAACGGCAGGTTAAGCCACTGAAGTCGAAGGTTGTAGTACCTGCCGCAGTAAAGGAAGTTGTAATGAACGATTCTTTTGCGCTGGAAAAACACCATTTTGAACATCAGCACGAATATGACGAGCCGCAAGTTGCCAAATCGATAAATTTGGAGCTGAACAACAACGAAGATTGGCAAAGGGCATTTATTCACAGTGAGATTTTTAACAGAAAATACTGATGCTAAAATATATAAAAACTAAAATTCCGTCTTTATAATCCATAAACAAAGAAACGAATGAAAATACTTGTTCTCAATTGTGGCAGTAGTTCCATCAAGTACAAATTGTACGATATGAGCGGGCAAAAAGAACTCGCACAAGGTGGTATCGAAAAAATCGGATTGCCCGACTCTTTTTTGAAATACAATAATTTTACAGACAAAAAGAAAATTGTTGAGCAGGAAATAAAAGAACATACCGCAGGCATCGAATTAATATTCAATATTTTAATAAATTCTGAAAACAGTGCTGTCAAAAGCCTGTCCGAGATTAATGCGGTAGGACACAGAATAGTTCACGGTGGTGATAAGTTCAAGTCTTCTGTGATAATCAACGATGAAGTTATTGATAACATCAAGGCGTGTTGTGATTTGGCACCGTTGCACAATCCGGCTAACCTGAAGGGTATTTACGCTGCAATGAAAATTTTGCCGAATGTGCCTCAGGTTGCGGTGTTTGACACATCTTTTCATCAAACAATCCCTCGGTACGCCTATATGTATGCCCTTTCATACGAATATTACACCAAGTACGGTGTTCGCAGATACGGCTTTCACGGCACTTCGCACCGCTACGTTGCAAAGCGTGCATGTGAGTTTTTGGGCTTGAAGCTCGAAAACAGCCGTCTGATAACCGCTCACATCGGTAATGGGGGCTCCATTACGGCAATTAAAAACGGTAAATCCATTGATACCTCAATGGGTATGACCCCTGTTGAGGGTCTGATGATGGGCTCAAGAAGTGGCAATGTCGATTTGGGCGTGCTTACTTATTTGATGGAAAAGGAGCACCTCAACACTCAGCAAATCAGTGATATAATTAACAAAGAGAGCGGACTTTTGGGCATTTCAGGCGTTTCAAGCGATATGCGGGACATTGAGTCGGAAATTGACAAATGCAACCTGAGGGCAAAACTTGCTTTGGATATGTACAAATACTACATTCTCAAATATATAAGTGGTTATATTGCCGCTTTGGGAGGTGTAGATGCGATAGTTTTTACAGGTGGAGTTGGCGAAAATCAACCTGTTATGAGAAAGTATGTATGTGAAAGTCTTACCTTTTTGGGTGTTGATTTTAATGATGACCTGAATGAAGAGTCGTTCGGGCGCGAGGTAGAACTCTCCTATCCTACCTCAAGGGTTAAGGTTGTGGTAATTCCGACAAACGAAGAACTTGCCATAGCTATTGATACGGAGGAACTTGTAAAACAAGCACCCTAAAATGTTAATTAACGGTTACTTATAACTAAAAGATGCTTTTCGATAAAATAATTTTTGGACCTGTAAAAAGTCGCAGACTGGGCAGTTCGCTGGGCGTGAATCTGTTGCCTGAAAACGGCAAGGTCTGTTCTTTCGACTGTATCTATTGCGAGTGCGGATTTAATTTTGTTAATAAAGAGGCAAAAATGCCTAATTATGAGCAAATTATCTCTGCAATAACGGCTGCATTAACAGATCTCGTCCAAAAAGATGAAAAAATTGATACGATTACCTTTGCAGGAAATGGCGAGCCTACGATGCACAAAGACTTTGGCAGAATAATTGACTTTGTGGTTGATCTGAGAAACGACCTTATGCCAGACACAAAAATTTCTGTGCTTTCCAACGCCACTTTTAGTGGAAAAGAAACTGTTTTTAAGGCACTTAACAAAGTTGATAATAACATCCTAAAACTTGATTCGGCAATAGAAAAGACTGTTCGACTTATAAATCAGCCCTCAGGGGAGTTCAGTATTGAAAAATTAATATCTGATTTACAAAAATTTAACGGTAACTTGATAGTTCAAACACTTTTTTTTAGTGGAACATTCAACGGTGTTGAATTTGACAATACTTCTGCAAAAGAGGTTACCGCCTGGGTAAGTTTGTTGAAGAAAATCAACCCGAGAAGTGTAATGATTTACACCCTCGACCGCCCAACCCCCGCCAGAAACCTGCAAAAAGCCAATGAGCAAACGCTTAAAGAGATTGCGCAAAAGGTTGAAAAAGAAGGCATTAAAACGCAAATTAATGGATAAGAACTTGCAAAACAGAGTTAGAAATATTAGCGAAAAGCGTGTTTTGGTTGCCCCGCTGAATTGGGGATTAGGACACGCAACTCGTTGCGTACCAATTATTAATGCACTTTTAGCGGAAAACAAAGAAGTTGTCCTCGCCTCTGACGGTCACCCTTTGCAGTTTTTGAAAAAGGAGTTTCCCTCTCTGCAAACTATTGAGTTTACGGGAATTAACGTAAAATACAGCAAAAAAAATTCGCAGGGTTGGGCAATGATACTGCAAATGCCAAAATTTGCATATTCAATTTCTAAAGAGCATTTTATTTTAAAGAAAATTGTGCAACAATACAATATTCATGCGGTTATTTCGGATAATCGCTTTGGGTTGTGGCACAAAAAGATAAAAAGCATTTACATCACGCATCAAATTGGGGTAAAAGTGAGTAGAAATATTCATATATTGAATAAAGTTGCCTGTCTTGTTCATAAATTATTCATAAATCGCTATTCTGAATGTTGGATACCCGATTTTGAAGGCGAAAACAATCTTTCGGGTGAACTTTCACACAAATATCCTTTGCCGCGAAACTGCCATTTTATCGGAATTTTGTCACGTTTTTCGGATATTAGGCAAAACAACAGCGAATTGCCTGAATATCATAATGTTGGAATTGTTTCCGGCGTAGAGCCTCACAGACAAATTTTGGCAGACAAACTTTTAAGCCTTTTTGAAAAAACAGATCAACCCTCATTGATAATTAGCGGACAACCTACTGAATATCAGAAAGTTATACACAAAAACAACGTTACAATTGTTCCGCATTTGGAAACTGCAAAACTGGCAACGGCAATCATCACAGCCAAGCAACTGTTTTGCCGTTCAGGTTATTCTACTTTAATGGATATCACCGTTTTAGGCAGAAAAAATGCCTGCCTTATACCCACTCCGGGACAAACAGAACAGGAATATTTGGCCCAAAAAGCGGAAAATATTGGATTTACCTCTCTTGAACAGTCGAAATTTTGGATACTCGACAATGTGGGCAAAGGCAAAATTGCCGTTGTAACAGGGGCAAATGGAGGGTTTGGACTGCAAATAGCCTCAGGGCTTGCCCAAAAAGGTACAAAGGTGGTGCTTGCTTGCAGAAACGAACAAAAGGCAATGCAGGCGAAACAACACATAGAAAATGCTGTACAAAATGCTGATATTGACTTTATTTCGTTAGATTTAAGCAGTTTAAATTCGGTAAGAAATTTTGTCGAAATGTATACACAAAGATATTCAAAAATTGATATTCTGGTTAATAATGCAGGCATTTTGTTTGTACCTCACAAAGTTACCAAAGACGGATACGAGCAGATTTTTCAAACAAACTATCTCGGACATTTTTTGCTTACAAACTTGCTATTGCCTTTATTCCCTGACAGTTATTCTTCAAAAATCATCTTTCAGAGCAGCGTAATGTACAAAATGGGCAAGATACGTTTTTATGATTTTAATTTGGATAGAGGATATTCCAAATGGAAGGCGTACTCTCAAAGCAAACTTGCATTAATGCTTTTTGCACTTCAATTGCAGAGAAATTTGGCACAATCGGGCAAAAAAATTCAACCTGTGCTTTCTCACCCCGGCATATCGCTGGAAACCGATATTGTGAAAAATCAGACCATAAGAAAACTGGCTCAAAAAGTGTGTTCGTTTTTCTCTCAATCGGCGCAAAAAGGGGCACAATCCGCAATAGTAGCCGCATTGAGCAATGAAATAAAAAGTGGTGATTTTATAGGTTTGGACGGCTTTGTACAGGGCAAGGGCAATCCTGTGAAAATCAGCATATCTTCAAAAGCCACCGACAAGGCTGTGGCAGAGCAACTGTGGAAAGTGTCGTGTGCTGCAACAGAATTTGATGATTTATAAAATTTATAACTTTCTTACCAATCCTCAAAAATAAATATTTTTTTTTAAAACATGAATCTAAAAAACAAAAGAGATAGCAATTTGGCAGGGCTGTTAAGTTATTTTTCAATAATAATAAAAAAAAATGGTAACAACAGAGCAGATTAAAGCGACAGCCGAAAGGCAAGAGTCACTGAGGGGGTATCTTTGACGTTGATTCAAAAAAAATTGAGTTGGAAGAAGAGGAATTAAAGACACAGGTACCTGATTTCTGGGAAAATCAAACTACAGCAGAGCAACAGATGCGCAAGGTTAAGGCAATCAAAAAATGGATTGACCTGT
Source organism: Prevotellaceae bacterium (assembly GCA_031290375.1). Lineage (GTDB taxonomy): Bacteria > Bacteroidota > Bacteroidia > Bacteroidales > Paludibacteraceae > F0058. The sequence goes on from JAITNR010000134.1 coordinate 6,669, forward strand.
ACAATGGAGTAGAAAAATCGGTTGAAGAACTAAGCCTCTCCTTTGAGTTTTTGAAAGAGGGTTTAATTCCTGAAAATGAACTGGATACCGCCTATCAACACACTCTTGCACTAATCGAAAACCTTGAAATGCGTAACATGCTCAGAAACGAGGAAGACAAACTCGGTGCTGTGCTGAAAATAGTGTCGGGGGCAGGTGGCACCGAGGCTCAAGACTGGGCACAAATGCTGATGAGAATGTACTTGCGATGGGCAGAGGCTAACGGTTACAAAACAGAAATCACCAACCTGCTGCAAGGCGATGAGGCAGGTATTAAAACCGTTACAATGCAAATTGAGGGCGAATATGCCTACGGTTATTTGAAGAGCGAAAACGGTGTGCATCGGCTTGTCAGAGTGTCGCCCTACAACGCTCAAGGCAAGCGAATGACCTCTTTTTCGTCAGTGTTCGTAGCTCCTTTAGTTGACGACTCGATTGAAATTGAGGTTAGTCCTGCAAACTTGTCTTGGGATACGTTTCGTTCGAGCGGAGCGGGAGGGCAAAATGTAAATAAGGTTGAAACGGGTGTTCGTCTGCATTACATCTTCAAAAATCCCGTAACCGACCTGCAGGACGAGATTGTAATAGAAAACACCGAAAGCCGATCACAGTCAGGTAACAAGGAAAACGCTATGCGGCTATTAAAATCTCAACTCTACGAACTCGAACTCGAAAAAAGACGTAAAGAGGTAGCCAAGGTTGAGGCTGGCAAAAAGAAAATCGAATGGGGCTCACAAATCCGGTCATACGTATTTGACGACAGGAGGGTAAAAGACCACCGTACAAACCACCAAACATCTAATGTACAAGCGGTTATGGACGGCGATTTGGAAGAGTTTATCAAGGCATATCTTATGGAGTTTGGCGGCGGAGAAAATGCAATTTAGCGAATAACGAATGGTGCATATATTGGAACCAAGTTAAGGCATCTAACGCCTGATAGTGATATTAAAAATGGATTATATAAAAATTGTGATAAAATGAGATTGCGGGTCAAGCCCGCAATCCCAAATCGAAGATGGTGTTGTGGATTGCTTCGCTCTGCTCGCAATGACGAAAAGGAATGCCTGACAATGAACAATGAATGCGTTCTCTGTAGACTTATTTTTATTTCATTTTGGTATAAAGCCTTTCAGGGTTTATGATTCCAATATTACAATTTTTCTTGTATTGTCATCAAGCACATTAATTTGCACATTTACAGTGTTTTTTGGCAAGATTTGTTCTATATTTTCCGCCCATTCGACAAAACAGAGGTTTCCACTGTAAAAATAGTCTTCCAAATCGATTTGGGTTGCTTCTCTGACAGAGCTAATACGGTAACAATCAAAGTGATATATTGTTTTCCCTGAACCTGTTTGATATTCGTTGATAATGGCAAAAGTAGGACTTGTAACCGCATCAATTACGCCGAGTTCATCGCAGATTGTTCTTATAAAAGTGGTTTTGCCCGCACCCACTTCGCCACGAAAGGCAAACACCAAATTTTCTTTGATATGAAGCACAAACTGTTTCGCCACTTGTGGCAGTGCCTCTAAGGAAGGAATATCTATTTCAGCCATTCAGTTTTTTTTCCCGACAAGTTTTACCCCCAAACCAACTGAAAACGAATTTACAGGACTTTTGTTCAAAGTAACACCCTCCTTTGAATAAGTGTAATTGAAAATATCCTGCATCAGATTGTATCTGAAGTCTACCGTAACAATGCCCAAGTCGAAGCCCAAACCCGCTTCCAAGCCAAGTTGCCACGTTCGAGGCGAGACTGTAACAACACTGTCAGTCTTTGTCTGAAAATCGTTTTTAGAACCCAAATCAAACCGAAAACGTGGTCCAAACATTACCCTGAATTTAAAAAAATCACCATTTACTATTTTTCCGCCAAATAAGACAGGTAAATTAATGGTATTCAGTCTTATATTCACTGTTTGCGTATCGCCATTGTCGTCATAGTTAAGCTGATTAACCATAAAATTGTAGGTGATTTCTGGCTGAACAAAAAATCGTTTTCCGCCTCTGAGAAATATACCAACAGCAAATCCATTTGCGTTTTTCGCATTGATTTTCAAACGGTCAGTGTCAAAATTCCAATTCCTGTCAAAACCCAAAGATGTGGTATAGTTGCCCAAAAGCCCGAACGCAAACTGCGAATAGGCGTTGCCAACAAGCATAAACATTATTGTGATTACAAATAATTTCTTCATTTTTTTTTAATAATCATCACTGATTTAATACTGCAAAGTTACTGAAAATATCGTAAAAAAAAGGTTATTCTCCCCGCCTACGACTTGCATTGCAGTCTTATAGACATTTAACTTCCATATTTGTTTAAAAATCAAAGAAATCTTTTTTAAAATTCACTAGAAAAAGTTTCTGCGTAGCCCTCGTAAATGCAGTGTAGAGCCATTGCAGGAATTCTTTGTTAAGGTTTTCGTCTGTCAGATAACCATGGTCAATATATACGTGCTGCCATTGCCCTCCCTGCGCTTTGTGGCAGGTTACGGCGTATGCAAATTTTACCTGCAAGGCATTAAAATACTCATTCTCTTGAAGTTGGCTGTATCTTTTTCGTCTGTTGGTTATGTGCAGATAGTCTTTTTCAACCTCTTCAAAAAGTTTTCTGCCGAGTTTTTCGTTGTCGGCAGGTGTGGGTGCAGAGAGCGAATCAAGCAAAATTTTACAGTCAATATCCAAATCATAATCAAGCAATTGCAAAGTTACATCTACAAATTTCAAACCGTACATCTCGGTATATTTCCTTATTCTGACTACCTGTGCAATATCGCCATTGGCTATAAAACTCAGATTTTCATACTTTTGATTCCAAAAATAATTGTTTTTGACAATCATAAGTAAATCACTGTTGCTCAGTTCATCCTCCCGCTGCAAAACCTGATTTCTAATGCCGTTGTTAAAAATATTAGCCCTTTTATTGGAGCGAGTTACTACTATCGAATTTGTTGTATCCACTTCGCCAAAAGAGCAGTTGATGCAGTCAATTAATTCTGCCCCCGTAATACTTTTAATATCATCGAAATTAAGGTTAATTTTAGGAATTTCAAAAAGCGACATGTCCAAAAGTTTCCTTATTTGTGTGGCGTTCGCCAAAATACCGCTGTCAGAGGCTTGTCGAACAACCTGAGTAAGTTGAAACTCTTTAATTTCAAGGTTATAGTTTTTCAATACATCTTTTTCCAAAGCAGGCGAAAAGTCCTGAAATACAGGTAAAAGTTGAGCCGTATCGCCTAAAAGTATCATCTTGCAGTTTTCGCCCGAATACACATATTCCACCAAATCATCCAGCAATCTACCCGACCCAAAAACACTTCCATCCTGATAATTGTTTGCAATCATAGATGCCTCATCTACGATAAATAATGTGTTTTTTAACTTATTATAATCAAGTACAAAATGAAAATCGGTTACCGATTTTTGTCGGTAAATTCTTTTGTGAATCGAAGTTGCCTCTTTGCCTGAATAGTGCGAAAACACCTTTGCCGCTCGTCCTGTCGGAGCAAGAAGCACAGTGCTTTGCTCCATCTGCTGCATAGCCCGAACCAACGCACTGACAAGAGAAGTTTTGCCCGTCCCCGCGTAGCCCTTGAGCAAAAACAACTGATTTTGAATGCTGTCAGTGCAAAACTTAGACAACTCCTCGATACAGAGTTTTTGCTCGGCATTCGCCTCAAACGGCAGTTGAACCGCTATTTGTTTGAAAAAATATTTGTAAAGCACCGATTGAGATATAATTAATGAACAGGTATAAATTTATGAAAAAGCTGTTATTCGTCAAGCGATTTCTTGGTTTTGAACGACAAAATATGAATGGTTACTCCAATTGCAATTATCAACAGCAGTATTTTCAGCCATGTCACCCTTACGGCAAAAAGTGCCGAATAACCTATCGTTAGCCACATCAACGAGATGGAAACAATTTTTACCCGCAAAGGTATAGAGCGATTTTCTCTGAAATTTTTGATATAGGCACCCAGATATTTATCTTCCAAGAGTCGTTTGTACAGTCTGTCCGAACTTTTGGCGAAAAGTGCAGCAGCAAGCAGTAAAAACGGCGTAGTTGGCAACACTGGCAAAAATATGCCCAAGATGCCGAGACACGTGAAAAATATTCCTAATGCAGCAAAAAACGGTTTGTACATGGGTTGTTATATGAATTTGCGATGTTAACTGTAAAATTTTTGATAGAATATGTAATGTTCTTTGTTTTGAACAATTTTTGCACAAATGGCTGTTGCCAATCATGAATTGTTGGGTGCCATTTGTGAATTGGCAAGTGCCATTGTGTAATTGGCAACCTCTTTTTGACAAGTAACATTGCTCTGTATTAATTATTAGTTATAAATTTTATATCCCTTAACTGTTGGGATAAATTCTGTTTCCAAAAATTCTACTTCCTATTCTGACCATAGTGCTGTTGTGTTTTATCGCTGTTTGGCAGTCGTCAGACATACCGATTGAAAGGAACTGAAATTTTTCGTTATGGTAAATGTTTTTTGTTGAATTAAAAGTTTGATTTATGTTAATAAATTCATTTTCAATTTGTTGTTTGTTGTCGGTGAAGGTTGCAATGCCCATAAGTCCGCAAATTTCTACAAAAGGATAATTCTCATATTTTTTATTCTGAAAAAACGCCAGAATGTCATCGGCAGAAAAGCCGTGTTTTTGTTCTTCCTGCGCAATGTGGACTTCGAGTAATACATTGATTTTTCGATTAATCTTTTTAGCACAACGATTGGTTTCTTCCAAAAGTTTTTCGTTTTCCATACTTTGTATCAAGTGAATAAATCCGACAATCTGTTTGATTTTGTTGCTCTGCAACGGACCTATAAAATGCCATCGAATATCCTTTGGCAGATTTTGTTCCTTGAGCAGCAATTCCTGTGCTCTGCTTTCGGCGAAGTCCCGTTCACCGCACTTGTATGCCTGCATTATCATCTCTTGCGGGTGAAACTTCGATACACAAACCAACTGCACATTTTCAGGCAATTGGGAACGAATTTCTTTTAAATTTTCCGAGATTTTATTCACTGAATTTTTACTTTAAATTAAACCTCTATAAGTTCGTACTTTGTGCTGCCAAGCCCCATTTTTTCGGCGTGAACAAGCCCTGTTCGCCAGTCTGCATTGGGATGAACGTGGGCGAACTTGTCCTTGCCTTCGAGATTGAGCTTGCCCTCTTCATTGCCGCGAGAACCGGGGATGGACGGAGCAGCAGTAACCATATCCGCACAAGCCGCATCCAGTGCTACAGGGTCGAACGAAGCAGCAAAACCGATGTCGGAAACAAGAGCAATATCGTTTGAAGACCAACAATCACAGTCAGGCGATACATTAATTATCAAGCTGATATGAAAATTAGGTTTATCCCTGAGCAACGCTACGCAATATTCGGCAACTTTTTTGTTCATTGTTTCGGAGGAGTTGTTCCACACGGGCAATACCGACCCAAACCTGCACACAGCGATACACTGTCCGCAACCGACACATTTGGTATAGTTGATTTTGGCAAATTTTTCAGGTGTAACCTTAATGGCATTATAGTTGCAGTATTTTTCGCACATTTTGCATGCAGTGCATTGTTTTTTCTTGATGTAAGGCTGCGAAGAGGAATGTAACTCCATTTTGCCACCACGAGAGGCAGAACCCATACCGATATTTTTCAAAGCACCACCAAAACCCGCCTGTTCATGCCCCTTAAAGTGATTGAGCGAAATAAAAATATCTGCGTTGGCTATGGCAGCACCGATTTTGGCACTTTTGCAAAATTCGCCATCAACAGGCATTTCGATGTATTCCGTACCTTTAAGTCCGTCTGCTACTATGATTGGTGCTTTGGCTGTAAAAAGATTATAGCCGTTTTCGGCAGCTGCTATCAGATGGTCTATCGCGTTGCTGCGTCTACCGGTGTAGAGTGTGTTGGAGTCGGTCAAAAATACTTTTGCACCGAGATTTTCAACTGTTTCTACCAGTTTTGCTGCGTAATTATGTCGAATATACGCCATATTGCCCGGCTCTCCGAAATGGATTTTTATTGCTGTAAATTTATTTTTGAAATCAATTTCGTCTATCCCTGCTTTATGTACAAGTTTTTCGAGCTTGTCAAGCAGATTGAGCGAGGCGTTTGTCCGCAGGTTTGTGAAATATACTTTTGACATTTTCGGTTATGGATTTGAATTGTAAACTAGTCGGGGTAATTTTTTTCTGCAAATTTACATAAAAAAATTGAGAGTATAAGGTTTGGTGATTTTGTGGTAGTACCTTAAAATTAGTGTCGTTCTAAAAAACCGTTACAGATTTTTAGGACGACATAGGCAGAGATTGCCATGTTCGTTTGTCAAAAGAAATCCAAAATTCCTTGTTTCAGGGGTTCAAAATTGAAAAAAAATCAACAAAAACTTTGACTGTCCATTTAAAAATTAACCAAAATCACAAAATTTGCCCCCTTAAAATCTTTTTCAAATATCAAAATAATTTATTCACAGATTTAAGGTAGTATTGGAGTTATGAATGGTATAAACTAACTTTGAACAGTAGTTGGCACCTCAATTTTTTTAGCCAAAAATATTCTTTTCAAACAATAAAAATAATGAATTTTCGTTAAAGTTGCGAATATGTTTTTCATTAACGGAAATTTATTATAACTTTGCATTCTAAATAAATAAACAAGTAATATTCATTAAAAAAATTCTAAAAAGTAATTTTATGGAAACTAAAAAGCAAACAGTGAAAGAGGTAAAAAAATCTCGTGGAGTATCTGCATTTGTGGTAATTATCGCAAGTTTAATCTTGGCTGAACTATTTTTCTGGTTCATTTTGGGGCGTGGTGCTAATTTTGAAGATGGCAACGCAAGCAATCACCCGATTAACCTTTTGGGCACAATGTTTAAGGGTGGTTTTGTGGTACCTATTATTCTGACGCTGCTCCTTACGGTTGTCATTCTGAGTGTTGAACGCTTTTTTGCCATGAACAAGGCAAAGGGTAAAGGCAATTTGATTAAATTTGTTGCTGACGTAAAAAGAGAACTCAAAAGCGGCAATGTTGATGCTGCCGAAAAACTTTGTGACAAACAAAAAGGCTCTGTAGCTGCTATCGTTGATGCCGGTTTGAAAAAATACAGAGAAATGGAAGCCTTGAATTTGTCAAAAGAAGCCAAAATACAGTCTATTAAAGATGAAATTGAAGAGGCAACGGCATTGCAATTGCCCTCCATGCAGCAGAATTTGCCTATCATCGCCACTATCTCTACTTTGGGGACGTTGTTGGGATTGTTTGGTACGGTACTGGGTATGATACGTTCTTTTCAGGCATTGGCAGGTGCGGGTGGAGTAGATTCCATGGCTCTTTCGGTGGGTATTTCTGAGGCTCTTATCAATACTGCATCAGGTATTGCAACGGGTGCTTTGGCTATTATCTCTTACTCGTTCTTCAGCGGTAAAGTGGATAATATGACTTATGCTATCGAAGAGGTAAGTTTCGCTCTTTCGCAAACTTATGCCGAAACGCATAATAACTGATTTGGTTAAAAATTAAAAATTGTGCTGTTCGGATTTAGAAACAGAATTATAATCCGAAACGGATAGTTTTCAATTCTCAATTAAAAAAATTATGGCAAAAATAAAGGTAAAAAAACAGAGTACTTTCATCGACATGACGGCGATGAGTGACGTAACGGTGCTGTTGCTTACTTTCTTTATGCTCACATCAACTTTCGTTCAAAAAGAGCCGATTACGGTTAATACGCCTGCCTCGGTATCCGAAAGAAAAGTACCTGAAACGGATATTCTTACCATTCTTGTTGACGGACATGGAAAGATATTCTTAAGTATGGACAACAACGAACAGTTGGCAAAGGCAGTTCAGAAAGTAGGCGGAGACTATCATGTTACGTTCACTCCTGTTCAGTTGGAGGCTGCAAGGCGACTCACTTCCTTTGGTGTTCCAATCAAGGATTTGCCGTCTTATTTAGACAAGACGATAGATCAGCAGGACGCTTTTATGAAAGAGGAACTCAAAAAAGGGAACAACCCCAGAATCGGTATTCCAAACGTTTCGGCGGCAGATTCTACTGCTACGGCTCAAACTGCCATTGCACCAGAGCAGACTACAGGGCATAAGGCATCTGCCGATAACGAATTTAAGCATTGGATTAGCAGAATTAGAGAGGATAATCAAAAAATTAAATTGGCGATAAAAGCGGATGAAACTACGGATTATGAGGTTATTAAGAGGGTTATCAACGATTTGAGAGACCTGAGAGAAAACAAATATTTGTTGGTTACCAATCTCAGAACAGCATCGTCTGATTAGTTATTAACTAAAATTAATTTAGAAAAAAAATGTCAGAAGTTCAAGTAAATGAAAAAGGTGGCGGCGGCAAGGCAAAACAGAAGAAACAGATACTGCGTGTTGATTTCACTCCCATGGTGGATATGAATATGTTGTTGATTACGTTCTTTATGTTCTGTACAACACTGCTTAAGCCTCAGGTAATGAATATAGGTATGCCTTCGCAGGAAAAAGCAGAAGTTCCAAATAAAATCCGTGAATCTACAGCATTAACAGTAATAATGGGAGCAAACGGCAATATCTATTACTACGAAGGAATGCCTTCCGATGAGTTGTATAAAGATACCTCCTTTTTGAAAACAACCACCTACAAACAAGATGGATTGCGGCAAATTCTACTTAGAAAAAATGAAGGTACGTATCAAAAAGTTCAGGAACTCAAAGTACAACTAAGTAGCAGTAAGATAGAGCAGGTGCTTTTTGATTCGCTTGTCAAGCAAATTCAAACCGATGCGAACGAAACACTCAAGATTGCACCCAACGTGCTAATCAAGCCCACAGACAAATCGTCATACAAAAATATGGTTGATGTACTGGACGAAATGCTTGTTTGCAATATCGGTTACTATCAGATTGTAGAATTGTCGGAGGGTGATAGATATTTGGTATATCAAAAAACAGGTAACGACAGTTATCTTTCCGAACAACAGAAGAAAGATGTTAGCAGTAATAAAAAATAACTATTTAAAAAATAAAAAGTTATGGCAAAAGATTTTGATTTAACCTCGCCCAAATGGCTTGATATAATTTTTGAAAAAAGAAACAGGCAATATGGAGCGTATGAACTAAGAAACGATTCTTCCAATCGACACATCAAGTCATTGATAATTGTTATTATTATCGGCTTGCTTGCAATTTTTCTGCCAAGAATCATAGACAATATGCATTTTGGGCAGGATGGTGTTATACAGGCTACGGGAGTGGATATAACTGACTTCGTTAATCCGGATAAGGTTGACGACACACAACCTGTTGAAGAAGTAGTTGTACCACCACCTACTTTGAAAGCCGCAGTGCAATTTACCGAAGCAGTTATTGATAAAGATGAGAATATTCAGCATGAGAATTTGATAAAAGCACAGGACGAACTCAACAAAATGGATGAAGAGATTGCTGCAAGAACAGTAGAAGGAGCAACAGATGGCACAGGACAACACGCTGACGACGTGATAGCACACGATGCAATTGCTCCACCGCCGCCACCCGTTCTTCTTTATGCCGAAAAAATGCCTGAGTTTCCCGGTGGACGGGCAGCACTTACAAAATGGTTGAGTGATAATATTATTTATCCCCAGCAGGCTATAGATGCAGGGCTTCAAGGACAAGCTGTGGTAAACTTTGTGGTTAGCCCTGATGGCTTGATTGACAGGGTAAAAATAGTGAAATCGGCACACGCTTCGCTTGACAGAGAGGCAATTCGCCTGGTTAAAGCTATGCCCAAATGGATACCCGGTCGTCAAAACGGAAATGCTGTGTATGTGTATTTTAACTTGCCGATTAATTTTACACTTAAATAAGTTTTTTCCAAAACTTTGCAGAGTATGAATAAGTTCAAGGGGCAGCAGTTGGCATTGTTTATGTTTGAGTCGTTTATGGCAGTGTTCTACGTTGCCATAGGCTTGGCGTTGCTTGTAGGCTGGCTCACGCTGCCGGTCAAGCAGATAATTGCAACAATAATAGGTGCTCTCTTCCTGCTATACGGCTTGTTCAGAATTTACAGAGCAGTAAAAAAGTTATTTGGTTAAGTAAAAGTACCAAAAAAAAACAGCTTCTGAACTTTAATTCAGGGGCTGTTTTTGTTTGCAATATTCACTGTTCAACTTTTGATTTGCCTTATTTTATTTTTTCTGCAACATTTTTGCTTTTTCTACGTCTTACTTTGTGAGAGTGAAACTAAATAACAAATAAAATCTGAATATGAAACAGTTATCAATTATCATTCTATTATTTACCTTGCTATACACACAAAAAAGTGAGGCACAGAAGTTGCTTTTTGAAGTGCCAAAACTTAGAATTGGCGTAGAAGCAGGACTGCTTACCATGAATGGCGACCTTGTCAAGCCATCTGCAATAAGAGAAAACAGGTCATACTACTACCACAACTTTGGTGATGACTTCTACAGTGGATTTATAAACAGCAGAAACAGTTTAACAAACTACTATTTTAGCATCAAGCCAGAATGGTCTGTTACTCATAGACTTACACTAACATCCGGTTTGCGTTTATCAATAATAAACGATGAATTAAATTCGGATCAAAATTATTTTCTCTGGCAGTTGCCGACCGGCAACTCTTACACTAACTTTATAAGAATTAACGGTGTAACTCAAAAAAACTTCTCCATAGGCATCCCATTAGAACTCAGAATTTACCCCAAACAGATGGATTGCTTTCTACGTCAATACTTTGTGTTTGGAGCAGCGTTCAATTTCAACACTTTTTCAAAAACAACCATTGATTTCGAAAATCCTGCAATGGAAAAACACAGGGAGGATATTTTGAAAACCTTTGAGAAGCCCGATGTTTTCTACTCTTATTACTATATTGGCATAGGGTTAAAGTTTGGGAAACAAAACCACCCTTTCGGTACTGTTGAACTTCATTTTCCGATGCTTATACAGAATAACAGAAGAATTACGTCGTTTTTCAAGACTCATAATGAAGTGCAAGTCGGCTTAAGCACCACATTGTATATACCCGTTCCCACAAAACATAAACTTCAAATCATTGATTACAATGAGGATTATGAGTAATTTTTTTAATACATTGATTAATAACTTTTAATTATAAAAAACATGAAAATTCATAAATTTTTAGCAGTAGTAACTTTATGTGTGCTAATTGCCTCCTGTTCAACGGATGAGCCTTCACAAATGGACAGAACCGTTTTTATTCCGGATTATAACGATTATAACCTGCCCGCTTACACCGAAATGGGTTATAATGCGTTTGGAGCAATGATTGACAGAGAGTATTTTTTGGTGTCAGGCTCAATTATTCCCTGCAAAATACTTTACAAGGAGGGAAAAATTATGTTTATGTTAGACGGCACTAGGAAAAATTCAGTATATCATACGGATAGCCGAATGACACTCTTTTTCTATTTTCCGTTTGAGCAATGTTCCGATTATCAAGACATTATAAAGTTGAATGATGTAAATATCAATTTGCTTTCTAATGATTGCAGGGTAGAAATGTCGACAGAAAACTCTGAGGTTCAACACCTTGATTTAATTAAAGGGAATATCTATTTTAAGAATGCACAACTCTGTTTGATTGATGATGTGCCAAACAGAGTTATTCTTTCGGGCGAGTTTGATTTTCAATTTCTTACTGGAGGAGAACTTCCTGTTGTAGTCAGATACGGCAGGTTCGATTTTGGTATAAACAACGACTATTTTTTCTCGTATTGATTGCAGTGCTTTAACCCATTTTGAAAAGGGGTATTGTAAATTTCTATTGTCTGCAACAAAATTACTAAGCAATTATCCTGAAATTTGTTTGTAAATATCAACGATATTTGCTTTGGTAATTTTGTCGAAATGAGCTTCAAGCGGGGTAATGATTTTACCGCTTAGTTCTACTGAGGCAGGGCTAATCATAAGCCGCCTGTCTTCGTCCTGTTCAAAGAATTGCGTTGGACGAAAGGCTTTTCGCGGGAAAATAAAAATTGTCCATTCGTCATTGTCAAAACAGGAAATCACATTTATCATCGTGTTTGGAATGCCTTTCTGTTGCAAATTACAGAGAGTTTTTTCAAAAACAGGAATCGGATTTTTGGAAACAATGCAAATTACATTTCTCAAGTAATTTTTGCTGTATTTCAATGTAAAATCTGCATTTTGCTCAACGATGTCAAAGACATTTTTTGAATTGCGATAATCTTTAAACAGTGGAAAATAAATTTTCTCCGCCGCCTGAAAATGAGTGTGACAAGGAGCAGACGCACCGCATTTTGTTCCATTAAAAAATATGGCAAACGCAGGCAAAAGCGTAGCAAAATACAGATAGTGATGCAGATATGGCAAAATATCCTGTATTGCGTGTTTTTTGTTGGCAATGGTAAAGTGTATCGGAAAAATCGGGTAAGGATTGACAAGCAATTCAAACTCCCCCAAATCAATGGAACTTTGCACGCTGGGGCGGTTTTCCTTGCAGAGAAAGCAGGAGTTTTCGGGGTAATCGGCTTTAATCACATTGATTGCCGTTGAGCGAATTCTAACGGGATTACAACAAACTTCAATGCTAAACCCTTCAAAATCAAAATTTTTGGTCTTTACCAACTTTAATCCCTCAAAATTATCCCTTACGAGTTGCCACGTATTAAGTTGATTTTCAAAAAATTGATATGCAGATGTCTGAAAATTGCTCATTTTATTTTACTGTTTTTTTGCTATATCTACCCAAACTGCTGATAATATGTACAATATAAACTCCTTTATCAATATTTGGGATGTAAAAATTTGAATTGTTACTACCTTGCCCCCTGAAAATTATTCTTGCTGAAACATCATAAATAAATATAGTATAATTGTCTAAAATACAATTATTTATCCTTAAAAAATCGTCAATAAATTGAGCCGAAAAAACATTATCTTTTTGAGTGTCATAAATTTTTGTAATGCCACTCTCATAAGCAGCCCATGCATTTGGAACACCGTAACCAAGTTGATTATCAGGATTTTGATATTGAGAAGAAAATTCAATGATTTTGCTAATCAATTCCATATTGGTCAAATTTGGCAATGCCTGCCAAAGACAAGCCATCATACCCGCCGCAATCGGCGTAGCAAACGAAGTGCCGTTAGCTGTAGATATTTGGTCGTTGTAGACCACAGTTGTCATTGTGCCTTGAGTGGCAATAGTCGGCTTGATTCTGCCGTCAGAGGCGGGTCCAAATGATGTGAAAGAACTTGGATTTTGCTGATAATCAACACCCCCAATGGTCAAAATGCTATCTGCATCTGCGGGAACAATGATGTGATGCCATTCGGAATTACCCTCATTGCCTGCTGCATTGAGCACAACAATGCCTTTGCGTGCGGCAATGGTGGCAACGCGGGAAATTCGGGTTGTTTTGCCATCCAAATCGGAATAGGATAACTGCGGAGCATCATCAAAAAAATAGTAGCCCAAAGACGAGGTAATAATGTCTGCCCCCACACTGTCAGCCATTTCTGCGGCGGCAATCCAATTATCCATTTCCCGTATCGTTTCGCTACCCACATCTTCTGTTAAAAAAAGCCAAAAAGATGCACCGGGAGCAGTACCGACAAACTCATTTGGAATATTTGCCCCAATGGTTGAAAGCACCATAGTGCCATGCGAATTGCGCCTATACACATCTTGGGTCATATCTACAAAGTTGTATGTCCCGAGTATTCGTGGACGAATGAAGTCAAAAGCCGACATTGTGTTTACATTCGGAAATCCTGCATCCAATACGGCAATGGTTTTGCCATCACCCCTGAAGCCTGCATTGTGTATTAAATCTACGCCAATCATAGTATTTTGATACGTATTTATTTGATAATCATTGTTTTGTGTGACAATATTTTGTCGGGCAGGAGCAGCTAAGGCACTATTTTTAGTGCATTGTACAAAATTTACAAAAGGCAAATTCTCAATTTGTGTAAGCTGCGAAGTATCTGATATGGCGATAGTTACACCATTCAACCATTTCGAGCACAAAATAATTTCTGCCTGATGATTTTTCAGGGAATCAAGGTAATCCTTACAAACAGGCAAATCCAGACTGTCTATTGCAATTCTCTGATTTAGACGGCGTTGAATTGCTCTGCCTGATAAAAATTGCTGAGGATTGGACAAGGAAAATTCGGTGCAGTATTTATCGCTAAACTGCACATAATAATTGTTTTGAGAATAAACCAGTTGATTCAAAACCAAAAACACGGAAGCAAAAACATACTTTTTCATAAGGGTTCAGTTTATTTTTGGTAAAAAATCATCCACTTCCTTTCCGAAAGCAATCAACTCCCTAACCATTGAAGATGAGATATGTGCAAATTTCTGTTCGGCAAAAAACAAAATGGTTTCAATGCCTGAAAGATGTTTGTTTATATTAGCCATATTTTGCTCATATTCAAAGTCTTGCGCTGAACGTACAGAACGAATTATGTAATCTGCGCCGTTTTCTTTGGCAAAATCCACTGTGATGCAATTATAAGTTTTTACAAAAACTTTCGGTTGATTTTCAAATAGTTGTGAAATATTTTTAACTCTTTCTTCGGTGGAAAAAAGATATTTTTTGTTCATATTGAAGCCAATGCCGACAATGACCTTGTCAAAGAGCAACAAAGCCCGTTCTACAACGGTCTGATGTCCAATTGTAAAAGGGTCGAAACTTCCTGTAAAAATTGCGGTTTTCGTCATAAATGTTTGGATTTTATATAACGTGCAAAATTAATCATTTCTCGGCAAAAAAAGAAAAATCCGTAAAGAATTACGAATTCTTAGCGGAAAAAGAGGGATTCGAACCCCCGGAACAGTTACCCGTTCACCGCATTTCGAGTGCGGCCCATTCGACCACTCTGGCATTTTTCCTGTCAATGGTTAAACCACTGCAAAGGTAATATTTTTTTTTTAATTGTAAAAGATAAATTTATATCTGTCTGAACAATGAATAATGAATGCGTTTTCTCGGATTTATTTTATTTCATTTTGGTATCAGATAATCTCAAAAGCACACTAATTTAACAGATTTGACACGAATTTTATTTTCTTAATCATGTGATAATCAATAATATAAAAATCCGTGTCAAATCTGTTAAAATCTGTATTGTCTATGTGCTAAAATACTTTTGATACAGCTCCGCTTATGCGGGATTTAAAATTTTTTAAATAAATCAAATAGAAATATAGTCAAATTTAAAATTCTGCTACACATCTCACTGAGAAGCCCATGACCTTATTGTTGTAATCGTAACCTGCGTACACGTAGTTTTTAGTGAAGGTCAAACAGAGCGCGACCTTCGGATCAGTACACGTACTACTCCAGTAGGCACCGTACGTGCCAACTTCGTTCAACGGAGTACCAGGTCCGTTGTAGCGATAACCGGCAGCGGGCAGAAAAACGCTTTTGCTGTGCTCGTAATCCGCAGTAACCACGACACCGCCGGCGTGAGCATTAGTACCAAATATAGGATTTGTAGAAGGAAAACGCCAAGTATTGTGAGCAGTTGTATAAACACCATTGTTAGGAGTACCCATAAAATTAGGAGCGCCTGTAGCAATAGCACCCCATTCATAACTTGTAGGAATGTGCCAACCGCTCGGACAAGGGTTAAAACCAGTTTGTGTAGCAGTACCATTCCAAAGATTGTTTAAATTTGTTTGTGACCAAGTGGGAGTTGTAACAACATTAGTAATATTAACCCATGTATAACCATCACCACCTCTGATAAAGTTATAGCCTGCATCACGCGGGTTTATAGGGTTGGTCGCAACCTCACTGCCTGAAGTGCTCGTGGCAAAAGCAATGGTTCTCAAAATTGGAGTACCTGAATCTTTACTGCCCCATTCAATATGTTCGTGCCCATCAGGAGTTTGGTCTGCTGTTCCGCCGCGTCCCCACTGGTAAAGGTCGCCAAAGTCAGCGGCATTATCGCTTGCGCCAAGATTGGTTGCCAAAATCTTCAATTTGCCGTTGGAGTTGCTATAATTGGGCGAAGTTGCTGAAGTCGGAACGTCTAACTCCACATAATAGTATTTAACACCGCCAATTGTTATAAACTGGTTTTCGTCAAGTTTGATAAACTCAATTTCGGTAGTAACCGTTTGTGTCGCAGGACTGGTCGCAGGGTTGGTATATTCGCAAGTAAAAATGAGTGTGTCATTTTTATTTACATTACCAAGCAATGTTTTCAGGTCGTTGCTGCTCCAAGTCTGTGCTGTTTCAGGAAAATGACTCGGAACTCGGAACGTTTTAGCCGTGCCACCATTAGCCGCAGGAATTTCCACGCCTTTACCTCCTTGTCCTTTACGTTTTGCATACCATTGGAAAGAAGTGGCATTGCCGCCTGTTGCTACGCCTTTGTAGGCTTCCAAATCCTGATATTGATAAGTGTACATCACCGAAACAGGTGAGAAAATTTGGTAGGCATCGGCTTCCAGTGCAGTAGTACAGTTACTTACAAGCGTTACAACTACCGGAATACGCTCATTGTCTGTTGAGCAATCTGCATCTGCATAATAGGTTGTACCGGAAATCAATGACGTATTCGGGTCATAGCGTGTACCGCCTGTCAGGGCATTATACCACGATACATTGCCTCCAAAATCAACGGTTAAGTCGATAAGTGTAGGATCATTGGCGGCGCATAAATCATACGCAAGTCCTGGTGTACCGCAGTTGCCGCAGGTGTAAACCCACTGTGTGCCGTTCCAGTACTGTACGCAATTCAGGGTTTTGTTGTAAACGGTCAAACCATTTGCCAGAGTATTGGTTGTAAATCCTGGACTGTGGGTCAAATCCCTCACCTCATCGGTTGATAACTGCGGTAGCCGCAAGCCTCTTTGTCCGTTGCTGATAAGTTCCAAGATAGAGAAATCCTGCGGGACACTGTCGGCACCGATTGTAACCTGCGACATTGCACTTTTCGGCATAGTCGCCATCGCTGCGAAAAGCAGCGTTAAAAAGAATACTTTTGTTTTTTTCATTTGATAATACTTTTTAATTTTTGATAAATGATAAATTATATTTTTTTAAAAAATTCTTTTAATTCTTAATTGAACAGGCACAGCAAAAGCAGCCCGTTTTATTAACAGACTGTATATCATATAGATAGACGCAAAAAGGTGCGTAACTACTTGATAATCAACGACTTGGGGGGGGGGGGGGTAACTCGCTCATAATCAATAAATTACTGGCTTTTTCTGTCCGTAACGCTATAATCATTAACATTTGCAAGTAAGCTGTCATATTTTTGAATTATCTATTTTTATCTTTTTTTGTTTATGAAATCGGGTGCAAAGATAGATGAATTTTTTTAATTGTGCAAATTTATTTTTACACATAATTTCAGAATTTTCAAAATTCACATATTTAGTTCTGTAAATACTGAGAATTGTGTTAATTCTGTAAGATATACTCTGGATTGCTTCGCTCACAATGACGAAAGGAATGTCTGAATAATGAATAATGAATAATGAGCGTTCTCTGTAGACTTATTTTGGTATAAATTAAACGGAAACGGTATTTCCAACTTCTTAACTTCACAGGTAAGTAACTGAATAACAGGATAGAGTAGAACGAGCAATATGCTGTATCTGCCAAATGAAATTTTTTTCCAAAACAGTTTTTTAAATTAAAAAAAAAGTATTACCTTTGTACTCGTAAAACTTCGCGCAATAGCGTAGTTGAACAGGGTCAAAGCTCGCTTGAATTTGCAGGCACAGGTTGATGTTTGTGCCTGTAATTTTAACTTGAATTTTATTTTAATCTAAATCTAAATATTTTTATGAAAAGAGTAATCACATGTTTTATTGTTGGTTTTTTGGTGGCAGGAAGTGCGTTGTCGCAAAACTATTCGCGCTGGTCGTTGGCTATTAAGGGCGGTATCAATTATTACCGCATAGAGTCGAATACTGACGTCTATTCGGACGTAAATTGTAAAAATTGGCTTAATAATGCAAGTTGGTCAGCCCCAATTCTTCAGGCGGAATACACAGTTAATCCATACTATGGAATCGGTTTGGAAGCAGGTTGGTTCAACTACAACCGTTATCAATTGAAGGGCAGCACCATTGACTTGGTTTTGAACAGTTCAGCAAATCTTTCCAATCTCTTTGCCCCTACTCGCAAGGGATTTTGGAAGAAAGCCACTTTCTACGGCAATGCCGGCTTGGGTATTGGCGGTTTTATGTACAATGTAAAAAATGGCAAAGACAAAGGCAATGGCATTAGCCCTGTAATTTCTACGGGCGTTAATGTTGATTACAACTTTACGCCTGTCATTGCATTGGTACTTGAAGGACAATATCGTTGGTATTCACACAATATTTTGGGAGGAACATCTACCAATGGTTTGTTGGGTAACGATGCTTTTTTGGCTAATATCGGTTTGAGGTTCAAATTTGGTGCTACAAAAGACAAAGTTCACACACGCAATGCCACCGTTGGCGAATATTTCAGCGAACTCTATGGCGGACTGTCAAATGCCAGCAAGAAAGGTATCAAGCAGTTGCAGGAAGATGTTGAGAGCATTAATGACAGGCTAAACAACGCTCCAGTTGATAACAGTGCTGCCAAAATCAGGGCTTTGCAAGATCAGGTTGATGCTTTAAACAAAAAATTGGATGATATGACAAAAAAGGATGCCGAAGCTCTCAAAAAACTTCAGAACGATTTACGGGATATGAACAATACCTCTGATGACGGCAATGTTAATTTCAGTCTTGAACAGATTGAGTTTAAGTCCAATTCATCAGAATTAGCCCAAAGTACAAAGACAAGATTGGACGAATTCGCCAAAGTTTTGACAACTGAAGCTACCGACAACAAGATTTGTGTGTATGGACATACCGATAACAAAGGTACACCGGCATATAATATGACTTTGTCGAAAGAGAGAGCCAATTCTGTAAAAAACTATCTGATTTCAAAAGGCGTTAAGGCTGCATCTTTTCTCAAAGTTGAAGGTTTTGGTCAGAGCAAACCCATTGCGTCCAATGATACTGAAGAAGGACGTACAAAGAACCGTCGTGTAGAATTTGAAATCTGTAAATAAAAAATCACTAAATTATAAACCAAATTAATTAATCGTAGATGAAAAAGTTATGTATTTTGATGCTTGTTGTGAGTGGGATGTTTGTATCTTGTGAAGGGTTTCCCACAGTAGAGAAACCAAACAACGCTTTGGTTGGCAGTTGGGAACGGAAAGGCAGTTAC
>JAITNR010000082.1 GCA_031290375.1 Prevotellaceae bacterium
GCAAAAATAATAAACAAAATTCGTAATTAATAAAATTTATTTAGAATATGAAAACAATTTCAGATTTTTCAGGATTCCAATGTAGCGTTGCGCAATTGGACGAAATTAGAGGCGGGAGAGAATTGGAGGAGACAATTTATTCAGGATGTGGCCCAAGTTATTTATATGGGACTAGTGATGAATGGATGTACATTTATGATGATGATACTTGGGAAGTAGAACATGTTGAAAGTTGGTTCTGTGGCTGAATGTAGAAGTAAGATGCTCTAATTGTTTATGACAAATAGAGCATCTTATTTTTTATTTTGTTATTTAATTTTAAAGATATGCTAAAAAAAATATTTTTCTCAGTCTTTTTACTGTGCAATTTTCTGTTGTATGCAGAAAACAACATCTATCTGGACTATTTCAAAAAAGTCAATCAGGCCGAATTACACATAGCAAAATCGGATTACAAGGGCGCCTTGGAAATTTATAAAGCATTGTTTGACGCTTATCCGCATAGTTTTTATAAAGATGTCCACAATGCGGCAATTTGTGCAATTGAAACAAAACAGTATAAGGATGCCTTGCAATTATCGAAAGATTTGGTATTGCATGGTTACGAATTGAAAGATTTCGATTGTTCCGGATTTAACGCCTTAAAGAACAGTAAAAAACAGTGGAAGCAATTTTTGTCCGACTATCCAAAACTGCGTGCCCAATACGAAAAAACACTTGATTTACCGCTTCGGGAGCAATATCTGACATTATTTAGAATAGACCAAAAAGCAGCAGGAAATTATAATAATGTGAGAGACATGGACAGTGTTTTTTACAGACTTGCAACATCGGTCTCGAATTTGATTCAAAAACGCAGCTTTCAGCATTGGATGACTAAGAAAGATACTATTAATTTTAAGCTTTTAGCTATGTTGCGGCATTATTGCGGCTTAGAAAACCGGATTAAAGCCAGTGAAGCGATGCAAAAGGACAGTCTTTATATAAATATGAAAAAAAACGATATTCGTATATTGGTAAATCAGGCCTTGGTTGACGGTTTATTGTTACCCGAACATTATGTTGCAATCACCACTTATTCGGACAGCACAAACCCTTATGGAGAGACTGCAATTGAAATTGACTATGATAGTGAAACAATAAGACCGTTTTTACCGATTCCGATTGAGAAAATAGAGGAAGTTAATCAACGTAGAGTAAGTATTGGTTTACCCCCTGTTAATGATTTAACACAAGGTATGATAAATGCTACATGGTACAAAGAATATCCCTTTAAGAAAATAAAGGAAGCATGGCTTGCTTGTGATACTTGCATTACAATGAGGGATTATCTTTTTGTTGCAAAAAAGATAGAATTAGAAGTAAAAAATAATTATGAATATGATAAAGGATGTCTTATTATTCAAAATATGACAAAAATTACTAATATTTATTTAAAAGGAGGTCGGGAATACCAGAAAAATCTCATACCCCGAAAAAAAGAATAAAATTTATGGTACTGATAATGAGCGAGAACAATGATATAACTACCGACAGGGTTATAGAGTGGCTCTACTTTTTCGGGGTAACAGATATTGTCCGAATTAATAAGGGAGATAAAATAATAATTGAAAAAATTGATATCCAAAACAATACAATTATTTTAAAAACCAAAGACAAGGAAATAGATTTAAGGGACATCGCCTTTTTTTGGTATAGAAGAGGCTTATTGACCCATTTTACAGAGAAAGAAATTGTTTTTGAAGACGCCGATTTAAACCGGCAAGCCAATCGGTTTTTAAATTTCGAATGGCATATTTGTCGGGACTTCATACTTTATTCTCTCCAACAGAAAAAATCTTTGGGAAACTTTTTCAAGTCGGAAGCGAACAAACCGGTTAATTTAAGGATAGCCAAAGAATGTGGATTGGAAATACCGGAATCTATTATTTCCGAATCAATAGCATTGTTAAAAAATTTTCAGAACAATGGCCCCGTTATTACAAAACCTATCGGAGAGGCATTGTCCCTTGGCTATAAAGAAGGAAATTATCGCATATTTACAACAGAGGTGAAGAAAGAATTTTTCACAGATGAAAAAACAATTTTTCCTACACTGTTACAAAAAAAGATTGAAAAGCAGTTTGAGATAAGAGCTTTTGTCATGTATGAAAAAATATATGCCATGGCTATTTTTTCTCAGAGAAATTCAAAAACCAATATTGATTATAGAAATTATGACTTTGAAAAGAAGAACCGGATGATTCCCTATATTTTACCCTTGGCATTGCAGGAAAAAATTTTAAATTTTATGCAAAAAACCGGGTTGGATACCGGTTCATTTGACTTCATAAAAACCCCGGACAATCGGTATGTTTTTTTGGAAGTAAATCCGGTTGGCGTTATTGATATGGTGAGTAGCCATTGCAATTACAATATTGAGAAAGAAATAGCCGAAATGATTAAAAATAAAATGTGCATATGAAAGAAGATAAAATATTTGAAGGAAAATTTGAGTTTCCGATTTGCGTGCAACAAGCAAAATTTAAAATTTTGGAAAGAGACGTGTATAGCGTTCCCATTAAAAAATTTCAAACAAATAACCATTTGGTAATAGAATACTTCAGACCTATATCCAAACTTTTTTAAAACTTTGAAGAATGAATCAGCGACAACAGCCGGATTATTTCAAACTCTTTTCTTGTTGTAAAATCGTAAAAGGGTTCGCAAGAAGTATTATTTATGATCTTCAGCGAAAAGAATACCATTTTATTCCAAATTCTCTGTATGAGATATTGTTTTTGTACAAGGAAAAGTCGATACCTGAAATTAAAAACGGCTATGATGCAGAAAGCCAAGCAATCATTGATAGTTTTTTTCAGTACCTGTTTGATAAAGAACTGGCATTTCCCTGTCAATATGAAGATTTATCTCAATTTCCCGAAATGAACAACGCAAACCGGGAAACGCCTTGTTTGCTGGAAAGTTTTATGGTAGACATAGATGAAAAATCAAATCATGATTATGTGAAAATAATTGAACCGCTCTCCCAATTGGCGCTTAAAGCAATTCAATTGCGCTGCTTCGATAGAATGGATATTGTTTTCATCCATGAAATAATGGATTTAATCAAGAAAAGTGATATCCGGACAGTCGAATGGTTCATTCCTTATAACCGGGATATTCATCCGGAAGACTGGGAAAAATTGATTCATGAGCATATGAAAATTACATCCATCACGATTTACAATGCAAAAGAACCGGATATATGCTACATCCAACAAGCAACATTAATTCATAAACAAGAAAATATTACTTCCTGTGAAGACTGCGGTAAAATTTCAAAAAATGTATTTACCTGTAACCTGCATTTATACACGGAATCCCAGCAATACAATACCTGCCTGAACGGTAAGGCATCCGTAGATGTATCCGGACAAATCAGGAACTGTCCGAGTATGCCTGTCGGTTTCGGTCATTACAGGGATGTATCCCTGATAGAAACGGTTAAAAAACCGGTATTTCAGCAATTGTGGAAGATACGAAAAGATGATATAAACGTATGCCGGGATTGTGAGTTTCGCTATATGTGTACCGATTGCCGCGCTTATATAAAAGACAAGTCCAATATTTTATCCCAACCGGAAAAATGCAGGTATAATCCTTACATTGCCAAATGGGAAGGTGAAGAAGGATATTGTGCGATAAATGCAGGAGCGAATAATCAAATTTAAATGAGCGCATTTCCTTCTTTCACCCAGTATGACGCCATGGACTGCGGCCCCACTTGCCTCCGTATGCTTGCCGTGCATTACGGACAAAACTATTCCTTAGAAGCCCTTCGGGAAAAATCCCATATTTCTCGCGAGGGCGTTTCTATGTTGGGTATCAGCGAGGCTGCCGAAAATATCGGTTTTCGTACCTTGGGCGCTTCGCTTTCGTTTAAAGATTTGGAAGAAGCGCCTTTGCCCTGCATTGTCCACTGGAACCAGAACCATTTTGTGGTTGTTTATCAAATCAAAAAGAAAGGGAAGAAAGCCGAAATTTATGTTGCCGACCCAGTTTCCGGAAAATTGAAATATAGCCAAGCGGAATTTTGCAATGCTTGGCTGAGTACTAAAAAAGAAGAGAAAAGCAAAGGTTCTGTTTTGTTACTGGAACCCACGCCCGATTTTTATACCCTGAAAGAGGATGAAAAAATAAACCGGAAAGGATTCGGATTTTTGCTTTCCTATTTGAAACCGTACAAAAAATTGATATTCCAGTTATTTCTCGGATTACTGTTCGGCAGTTTACTGCAATTGGTTTTCCCGTTTCTGACCCAATCCATTGTCGATTTGGGTATCAATAGCCAAAATATCGGCTTTGTCTACTTGGTGCTTATCGCTCAACTTACCTTGACACTCAGCAGTTCTGCCGTAGAGTTTATCAGAGGTTGGATACTGTTGCATCTGGGAACCAGAATCAATATCTCTTTGATTTCGGATTTTTTAATTAAGTTGATGCGCCTGCCGATGGAATATTTCGATACGAAAATGACCGGCGATATCCTGCAACGTATCAGCGACCATACACGCATCCAGAATTTTCTGACTAATTCGAGTCTGAGCACCCTTTTTTCAATGTTCAATATCCTGATTTTCGGAATTGTACTTTGCCTGTACAGTTTGGTTATTTTCGGCATTTTTCTGTTGGGCAGCGCTTTGTATTTCGCATGGGTCTGGATTTTCATGAAACAGCGTGCGGAACTCGACCACAAAAATTTCGCGCAACAATCGGCCAATCAGAGCAATATTGTTCAATTGGTGACAGGTATGCAGGAAATCAAACTCAATGCCTGCGAACAGCAAAAACGTTGGGATTGGGAACGAATTCAGGCCCGTTTGTTCCGCTTGCGGATTAAAGCCTTGGCGCTGGGGCAATACCAAGATTCCGGTGCGGTATTGATCAATCAGACCAAAAATATCCTGATTACAGTTTTTGTGGCCAAATTGGTCATAGACGGGCAGATGACCTTGGGCATGATGCTTTCGGTACAATATATTATTGGTCAGTTAGATAGTCCTGTAAATCAATTAATTGGATTCATTCGCCAATCACAGGACGCCAAGCTGAGTCTGGAACGGCTCAGTGAAATACATGGAAAAGAAGACGAAGAGCAGTTTGATGAAAATAAGATTCGGAAAATTCCCGGAAATAAAGATATTCGCTTGGAAAATGCCTGTTTTTCGTATGATAAAACTTCCATTGCACAATGGGTGCTGAAGGATATCAGCTTGCTTATTCCCGCCAACAAACAAACTGCTATTGTCGGGATGAGTGGTAGCGGAAAAACAACCTTGTTAAAATTGCTCTTGGGATTTTATCCTTTGCAGAAAGGCGCTATTTATTTAGGAATTAATAGATTGGAAACTTATAGCTGGCGAGAATGGCGCAAACGTTGCGGCGTAGTAATGCAGGACGGCTTTATTTTTTCGGATACCATTGCCCGGAACATTGCCCCCGGCGTTGAATATATTGACAAGGAATGTCTGTTGCAAGCGGTAAATGTAGCCAATATCCGTGATTTTATCGAATCATTGCCCTTGGCTTATAACACCAAAATCGGGAGTGAAGGACATGGCTTGAGTCAAGGGCAAAAGCAAAGGATACTGATTGCCCGTGCGGTTTACAAGAATCCGGAATTTGTGTTTTTCGATGAAGCGACCAACGCTTTGGATGCCAACAACGAACGGGAGATAATGGATAATCTGTCGACCTTTTTCCAAGGTAAAACCGTGTTGATTGTGGCACACCGGCTCAGTACGGTTCGCCATGCAGACCGGATAGTGGTGCTGGAAAAGGGGGAAATTGTAGAAGTGGGTACCCATGAAGAATTAACAAAAAAACAGGGCGCTTATTACCGCTTGGTTAAAAATCAATTGGAACTGTAAAAACGATAAATATATGCACAATAATGATAATACCCACTCACCCAAGTCCCCTGACGGGAATTTAGGGGTAAGATCAGGGGTAGAAATAGAATTGCGTAGCGAAGAAATCCGGGATATTCTGACACATCCACCACATATTTTGGTGCGAAGCGGAATTTCTGTTATCTGTGCGGTGATTGTTTTGCTGTTCGTGGGAAGTTTTTTCTTTAAATATCCGGATATCGTAACCGGTAATGTTGTGATTACCACCGAAAATCCACCGGTTTGGTTAGTTGCTAAAGCCACTGGGAAAATCAAGGAATTGAATTGCCTTGATAAAAGCAAGGTAACAGAAGGACAAGTTTTGGCAGTCATCGAAAATCCGGCTGTTACCAAGGATGTAAACAAGATTAAGGCATCTTTGGTACAATGTATTATTGCCGATTCCACCCTGTTTTTGCCACCCGGTTTGTTACATACAAACTATGAATTGGGAAATATCCAGAATATTTATTCGGCTTTTGTGAGAACTGCCACTAATTATGAAAACTTTCTTTTCCTCAGCGCTACTCAAAAAGAGAAAGAGGCTTTGAATCTCCAGATAACCGGTCACCGGAATTATGCGGAAAACCTTCATAAACAGTTAGCGCTCAAACAAGAAGAATTGAAAATAGCACAATCCACCTACGAAAGAGAGACGCAGTTATACAAAAAAGGCGTTAGTTCCAAGGCGGAAATGGAAATTGCAGAAAATGCATGGCTGAGCGTCCGTCAATCTTTGCAACAGTTGCAGACCAGTATTGCTTCCGATGAAATTGAGTTGGGCCAATTAAAAGAATCTGTATCCAAATTGGAGGTACAATATCTGCGTGAAAAGAATAGTCTGCTGTCGGAACTGAAAACGGCTTACAATGAACTGCTTTCCGGCATCGAAAACTGGGAACAAGTTTACTTGCTGATTAGTCCGGTCTCCGGACAGGTTACTTTTAATTCGTTCTGGACAAGCAATCAGTTTGTCAATTCGGGGGATAAAGTTTTGGCTGTAGTTCCGTACAATCCGGGCGAAATCATTGGAAGAATGCAAAGTCCGGCTTTTCAATCCGGAAAAATTGAAAAAGGACAGCGGGTTAATATCAAACTGTCCGGTTATCCATATATGGAATATGGCGCTTTACAAGGAAAAATTCGGAATATTTCCCTGCTCCCGGACGAGAATAACTATTCGATTGATATAGAACTACCGGAAGGCTTAAAAACAAATACGGGTAAAATCTTGCATTTTACCGGAGAATTAACCGGACAAGCGGAAATAATTACCGACAACCGAAGTCTGTTCTCCCGCATTCTATCTCCGCTAAGGTATTTATTAGACAAGCATACTGTACGCTGATTATTGATTACTAAATCAACAATCTAAGTGAGTATAATAAAAAAAAACACTATATTTGCCACAGAAAATAATGATTAATGACTGCATTTGTAAAGTATAAAACATAAAATACAGCATACGTATGAAATGGGAAAAGGCTCATTTATCAAAAAAACAAATCTACAGTCTGGTAATTTTCATCTTGCTAACCGGAAATAGCACACTCCAAGCGCAGCATATTTCCGGGAAAATTGTCAATACGAACCGGATTCCGATTGCGTTTGCGAATATCATGCTTTTGCACCCTTCCGATTCCGCCTTAATGGATGGAACAACCAGTTC
>JAITNR010000097.1 GCA_031290375.1 Prevotellaceae bacterium
CCGGCATCTAATTCCGTAGTTACATAATGACTGGTTGCACCTATCAATTTTACCCCCCTCTGGAATGCAGCATGATAGGGTTTAGCGCCTACAAAAGCAGGTAAGAAGGAATGATGAATATTGATAATCCGGTTCGGATATTGTTGTATGAAATTGGCGCTGATTATCTGCATATAGCGGGCCAATACCACAAAATCTACTTTGTTCTCTTTCAATACCGTCAATTCCGCCTGTTCTTGTTCTTCCTTATTTTCTTTGGTGATGGAAAAGACATAGAAAGGGATGTCAAACCGTTTGCCTATATTTTCCAAACCGGGATGATTACTGATTATAACCGGTATTTCCACCTGCCATTCCCCTGCTTCATAACGCGCCAATAAATCATAAATGCAATGCGACATTTTCGAGACAAAAACAGCCATCTTGGGTTTATAATCATTAAAATACAAGCGGAAATAAATCATATATTTTGAGGCATATAAGGTGGAAAAATACTCTTCAATCTTTGCTTTTGGAATGAGAAATGTGGTTAATTCCCATTCCACACGCATGAAGAAAACATTTTCCACACGATCTACATGTTGGTCAAGGTAAAGAATATTACCACCGTTCACATTGATAAAGTCGGTAATTGTAGCAATTATTCCCGGTTGATCAGGACAATGCATCAAAAGGATAGCTGTAGGAGTAATAATGTTCATTATTATTGCAATTATAAATTAGAAAAACGTACAAAAGTAATGTAAATTATTCTAATTTCTGTCATGGATTATTTTTTGGTCTTTTTTAATCCCTAAATTCGCATTTACTAATTGAAATTAAGGTATCTCGTAAAAGAGGAATTTTAAGGATGGACTATATAATTTCATTACCTTTGTTGAAATTACCGAAAAATAATCATGGCAAAAACAACCGAAGAAATCAAAGAATTATTGGCAACGGAACTTTTCCGAAACGGAATTGCTAAAAAATATATTGTTGTAAATGAGGATAGTACAATTATCTACTACAATTGCAAGAACAGAGCAAAAAGACGCTTGCAAAATCCGGAAGAATTTGTACAAGCTACTTCATTTTTGAAATTAATATTCGATTATGGTTATTTGCCGCAGAATATTTCGGTAAACGAGTCGGTTCAAGTGGGGTCGGAAACAAAAGAAGCTGATATTTTGGTTTACAACGAAAAAAACAATAAAATACAAATTGTCGTCGAATGTAAGGAAGAAAGCACAAACGAACGCCAATTTCAGGTGGCGGCAGACCAAGCCTACAGTTATGCGCACGCATTGGCAGCCACTTATATTTGGATAACGTCGGGGATAAAAAACGAATATTTTGAATTGTCAAATCTCTATCCGGTTGAACGAATTGCCATGTCGGATATTCCCAAACGCGACGGCGAAGTGCAGCGATATAAATATGTAAAAGGCGAACATGACCCGCTCAAAGGGACGCAAGGAGAATTAATACAAAAATTCAAATCGGCACACGACGCCCTTTGGGGCGGCGGAGAAATGGATGAAGCCGATGCTTTTGACGAAATGGATAAATTGATTTTCTGTAAAATATGGGATGAACGCTGGGACGAAAACAATCCCCGTTCCAAAGGAGAACCCTACGATTTTCAAATTATCTATTATCCCGAAGACAAAGAAGACAAAAGCAATCTAAAAGCCAAAGCTGAACTCGAAAAACGAATACAAGCCCTGTACAACGAAGGGCGCAAAAAAGACCCCGAAGTTTTTAAAGAAGATATAAAAATCAACAAACACAAAATCTTTACGGTTGTTCAATATCTGCAAGACATTCATTTGTCGAATACCGATTTGGATGCAAAGGGACTGGCTTTTCAAACGTTTATGGGGAGTTTTTTCAAGGGAAAATTCGGCGCATTCTTCACTCCCAACGCCATTGTGCAATTTATTGTCAATGCAATCGGCATCAAAAAAGACTATAAAGTGTTGGATACCTCTTGCGGAAGCGGCGGGTTTTTAATCCACGCACTCAAAGCAGTAAGAGAAGAAGCCAACGAAATTTACGGCTTTGACAAAAGCACAAATTATTTCAATTATTGGCATAACTTTGCGCAAAACCGCCTCTTTGGAATAGAAATAAATGGGAAAATCTCTCGTGTGGCAAAAATGAATATGATTATTCACGACGACGGGCATACGAATGTCATCACCAACGATGGGTTGAAAAACAATCGCAGTATTGAAGCAGAAAACCGCAACCTGCATTTTCAGGACGGCACGTTCGATTTGATTATGACCAATCCGCCGTTTGGTTCCACGATAAAAGCCGACGAAGTAGATTATTACAAGGAATATGAGTTGTTTGAAAAGAATCTGGGCATTACCGAACTCAAAGACCGCATTGCCGACGACAACAATAGAAACAAATGGCGACCGTCTCAAAGCACGGAAATCTTGTTTTTGGAACGATGCCACAAATACCTGAAAGAAGGCGGTTATCTGGCAATTGTCATTCCCGACGGCATATTGACCAATTCCACAAGTCAATACGTCCGCGACTGGTTGATAGAGAAGTTCCGTGTCATAACCGTAGTTTCACTTCCTCAACATACATTTTCGCACGTAGGAGCGGGCGTAAAATCTTCTATCCTGTTTTTGAAAAAACATCCCGAAGCCCTGACCAAACAAATGGAATCCATTCTTATCAATATAAAAGCGCAGGTAAGAGATGAAAAAGGTTTGGACAAAGAGGCAAAAGAAGAACGGATTTTGGAGTTGTATAAAGAGCAGATTTTTAAATATATCAATGATTATATAACTTTGATGTTTGAAATAGAAAATGTCGGTTATGATGCTGTCGGCAAAAAGATTGAAGGCGGTGAACTGAATGATGTTTCGGCACGTATTCAGCAATTTATAATTGAAAAAGGATTGTGATGATAGAAAAGCGAGTAAAATTTGGGGATTATCTATGTAAAAGAATGGATGTTTCATTCTATCAAGACCGGTTTAATTTTTCTTCAAAAGTCTATACGTCATACAGTCTTTCGAAACTTCTTTTTGTGAATCCGACCGTAAAATATGAAAATCTATCAGAAAATGATACAATCTCTTTTGTTCCGATGGAAGTGGTTGATGAAAAAAACGGGAAAATTGCTGAGCAAAGAGAAACATCAATTTCTAAAACAAAAGGATTTACAAGGATTAAAGAAAATGACTTGATTTGGGCAAAGATTACACCTTGCATGCAAAACGGAAAATCAGCGATTGCCCATGATTTAACGAATGGTTATGGCTGTGGCTCAACAGAATTTTATGTTTTACGACCGAAAAAAGATAATGTATTGATTGAATATATACATTTTATTTTACGGGATAAACGAGTTTTAGAATCAGCAAAGACCTCATTCGGTGGCTCGGCAGGACAGCAAAGAGTGTCAAGCGGTTATCTAAAATCAATAGAAATACCTTTGCCTCCTATAGATATCCAACAAAAAATTGTTGACCTTTATAATGAT
>JAITNR010000140.1 GCA_031290375.1 Prevotellaceae bacterium
GAGGTGTTGACAAAAAAGAAGTATAACAATGCCTACATTGCTCACATTGTAGCAGATGAACCAAATGGTCCACGAGGAGATACGACTCGGTCTAAGTGTCTATCAAACAACATAAATAACCTTATGCTATTATGTGATGAACACCATCGGTTAATTGACAAAGTTGAAGTAGATAGTCATCCAGAATCTCGACTTTTGGAAATGAAGAAAAAACATGAAGACAGAATTATGCGACAAACTTCAATATCTCCTAATATGTTGAGCGACATAATATTATATGGAGCGAATATTGGCAAACAGAACTCGCCTTTATCTTATCAAATAGCTTGTGAGGCAATTTTTCCAGATTTTTATCCGGCAAATAATGATGCGATTGAATTAGGTATGAAAAATACGCCATTCACTGATGAAACTGACCTGTATTGGTCGGCGGAGGAAGAAAATCTGGACATACAATTCAATCAGAAAATCAAATCGCAACTGATGCTCGGAAATTCGTTTCATTACTCGATATTTGCATTAGCGCCCCAACCATTGCTTATCAAATTAGGAGTTCTGTTGAACGATATACATAATATAAGGGTTTATCAAAAGCATAGAGAACCGTCAACGTGGAAATGGCAGCAGTTATCGGCAAATACAACATATTCCTTGCTTGAGCCGATTGACAAAAAGCAAATTCCGGTACTTGTTTTAAGTCTTAGTGCAACAATAACACATGACCGGATTAAAAAGATATTAGGAGAAAAAGTTAGTATTTGGGAAATCACTATTGATGAGCCTAATAATGATTTTTTACAAACAGAAAAAATATTGTCGGATTTTAGAAAAATAGTCCGTAGAGCTTTTGATTTAATCAAATCGCATCAGGGATGTATTGATTTACATGTATTTCCCGCAATGCCTGTTTCTGCATCAATGGAATTTGGAAGAGTTTGGATGCCAAAAGCTGATATGCCTTTGGTAATTTATGATGAAAACAAATCAAAAGGAGGTTTTTATAAAACAATAACAATAAATTAAATAGATATGCTTACATTAGAAGAAAAAAAACAGTTTAGCGAAATTTTAGAAACACTCGGCGAAACATTGGATATTTCCGAATCTCAATATGATGCTACAGTTCGTAGTTATGGTGCAGTTGGTGAATGGTTAGCAAAACCGGAATCTACACTTGCCCCTTACAATCCGATAATTCGCCCGCAAGGGTCGTTTATGCTCGGAACAATGATTAAACCAATCAATGAAAAAGATGATTTGGATATTGATTTAGTATGTGAATTAACAGGGAAAGCGCCTCAATGGACTCAATATAACCTGAAACAGGCAGTTGGAAATCGCCTTAAGTCAAATGAGATTTACAATAAAATGCTTGATAAAGAGGGGCGAAGATGTTGGACATTAATATATGCAGAAAGTTCTAATTACCACATGGACATTCTTCCATCTCTTGTAAGTGATGGTTATAGTTTGATACTTGAAAAAAGGTTATCAGCTTCTGCATCAGACAGCAATTATGATTCTTTAGCTATTAGAATTACTGATAGTAAACAAGGCAATTACTATACGGATACCAATCCGGAAAATTGGATGAAAAGTAATCCTTTTGGTTATGGGGGGTGGTTTTTAAATAGAGCCACTATCGAAATGCGAAAATCTATGCTGATGTCCGCATCCGTAAATCCTGTTCCAAAATACCAGAAAGAAAAATTGCCTTTACAACGAGTAGTTCAAATACTTAAAAGGCACAGGGACATGATGTTTAATGGGAGCGAAGACAAACCTATTTCAATTATCATCACAACGCTTGCTTCAAGAGCCTATAAAAAAGAAACATCTATAATTGATGCGCTAATAAGTGTTGCAACAAGTATGAGAAATTTCATCGAAAGTCGTTATGACACGAAAACGGGAAAGTTTGTTAAATGGGTTGCTAACCCAGTAAATCCTGAAGAAAACTTTGCAGATAAGTGGGTTGAATTTCCTCAAAGAGAAAAAAACTTTTACAAATGGCTTGACCAAGTAGAATCTGATATACAAATCATTGTTCAAAAAAGAGGGTTACAATATATTGCTGAAGCGATGAAAAAATCGTTTGGAGAACAAAGCGTAGCAAAAACATTTTCAGTTTTGGGTGACAGAGATTTAGCCTTTAGACAAAGTGGGAAAATGTTAATGAGTACAGGAACAGGCATACTTGGCTCGGTTGGTACAGTAGCCGCAGCATCACATAATTTTCATGGCAAAGATTAGAAAACACGAAATTTCGTTGGTGGTTCAGGAATATAAATTGAAAAAGTATTTTCCTGATTCAAAGTCTTTTATCCGAAATGACGAACTTATTTGGAAAGGATATTTGCAACCATCGGAATTGAGCCAAAAATACCTGATTAAAATTGTGTACAAGCGAGAAAGGCATCCCGACGTATATGTATTAGAGCCTAAACCATTGGCTTTAGCAGAAGGGAAAATAAGTCTTGAGCATGTGTATGATACGAAAACTACGAAAACACAGCATATATGTATTTATTACAAAAAGGCAAAAGAATGGGACGAAACAAAATTTATTGCAGATAAAATTATTCCATGGGTAAGTGAATGGTTACTCCATTATGAATATTGGGTTGCAACAGGTTCATGGCATGGTGGAGGGATACATTAAAATAACTATAGGCAGGAATCAATCCACCTGTATTGTTTGGATTGGAAATTAAAATTGAAAGTTATGGCTAAAAAAGTAACAAGTAAAGCCGCTGCTTCTGCCGCCTCAAAAGTTTTGAGAGATGGACGCACAAGTTCAACGAGTAAAACCGCAGCAGGAAGTGCACTTTCTCAAAGAGAAAAAGGTGGTAAGAAAAAGTAGGCAGCACAAGGGCGTAATCGGATTGGTTACGCTTTTGTTATTTTTAAAATTCCACCTCCGGCAATTCCTTCACAATCCCCATCGTCTGCACACTCACATTAATCACACTCAACAGCAAATCCAGAATATACAGCGGATTGCCGACTTCTAAAGCCCAATCGTTCGGGTCATTGCGGATGCCGCTTTCCTTGTGCGTAGTTACGGCATAGCGTTCCATAATCCACTCTATTGCCGATTTGCCGTTGACAATGTAATCGTAGGCTTCGGTGGGAATATTTTCAATACGTATTCGACTATTGTAAATAATCGTATCAGGGCGGT
>JAITNR010000155.1 GCA_031290375.1 Prevotellaceae bacterium
TCCTCTAATGTTAATTTTTGTCTCATTTTTACGACGCTTAAAGTTTACGACGCAAAGATAATAAAAATTTTAATAGGATGGCGTTTTTTATGTAATTATTTTGGTATTTATGCCACCCCACCTTTAGGGTATGACCCGCAATCTCCAATCGAAGAGGGTGCTGTGGATTACTTCGCTCCGCTCGCAATGACGTAAATAACTTTGCATAACGGACTTATTTCATTCCGTTTTGGTATAACCCACATTAGAGTTTTCTTCTAACCAAAATCGTTGCAAAAAAGCTCGGTATTGTGCAAAGGCACACCCAAACAAAGAACCAAAGGTATCCTGCCTGTTGTTGTATCCACCCTGCCACAGAGCCGGGGATAGCCATAGAAAGTGCCATAATAGCTGTACCAATTGCATAATGGGCGGTTTTAAAGTTGCTTTTTTTGCAAATGAAAATCAAAAATAGCATATATGCCGTAAAACCGAAACCATAGCCGAACTGCTCAATTATCACAAACGGTGAAACAAACCACACGGGTGGTTGCCAAAAAGCAAGCACAACATACAGAATATCAGGTATATTTAGCATCAAAACCATAGGAATTAGCCAAAATTTAAGTCCTCTTCCGGCAATGGCAATACCTCCCAAAATTCCACCACAGAGCAGTGCTATCACGCCCAGAGTGCCGTAAATCAGCCCAACGGTAGAGGTAGAAACAGCCAAGCCGCCATTTTCAACCTTGTCCAGTAAGAACGGTGAAGCGAGCTTGCCCAACTGTGCCTCTCCCAGACGATAAGTCAGTAAAAAGAAGAGTATCAGCCAAATATGCTCTTTTTTAAAGAACGAAATAAAAGTTTGAATAAAGTCCGCAAAAAGTTGTTTTAGTCCAACAGAAATATTTTTTTTGTCCGAAGTTGGTTTGGGCAAAACAAGTGTGTGATAAAGTGCAATCAGCGAAAATACCGCCGTAAGTGCCATAAACACTGCGCTCCACGATGTTGCCACTTCGCCTTTGAGTTTGGGGAAGATTTTACCCTCGTGCAACAACCCTGCTATCATCACCAAAATACCCTGCCCAAAAATGTTAGCCAGACGAAAAAAAGTATTGCGTATGCCCACAAAAAACGACTGTTGTTCGGTGTTTAGCGCAAGCATATAAAAGCCGTCTGCGGCAATGTCATGTGTGGCAGACGAAAACGCCGTCAACATCAGAAAAACAAAAGTTGCCCTGACAAAAAATGTTGCAGGAATGGCAAACGCTATCAAAGCAAAACATACCGCTATCAACCATTGCATTGACAAAATCCAAAATCTTCTGGTACCGAGCAAATCCACAAGGGGACTCCACAAGGGCTTGATTATCCAGGGGATACTCAAAAGCGAGGTGTATAACGTCATTCGAGCGTTTGACAGACCAAGATTTGTGTACATTATCACTGCAACGGAATTTACCGCAACGTATGGCAACCCCTCAGCAAAGTAGAGTGTTGGTATCCACTTGAAAGCGGAAGAGAGTTTGGACAGTTTCGATTTCATACCGCAAAATTAGTAATATTTGGCTGAAAAAAATGTAATTTTGCAAAAAATTTTAATTGTAGTTGCGAATTGCTGTGTATCAGCAACATAACTTTTATAACAAATTATAAATCAATGCGTTATTTCGTAGAACTTTCGTACAGCGGCAAAAACTATTCGGGATGGCAGGCTCAGAAGAACGCCAAAAGTGTGCAGGGCGTTTTGGAAAATGCCTTATCAACTGTTTTGCGTACTGAAATTCAAGTAGTTGGAGCGGGACGAACAGACACAGGCGTGCACGCAAAGTTTATGACGGCACATTTTGATTTTGCAGAAAAGTTTGATAATCAAAGACTTGTAAATCAACTAAACGGTTTTCTGCCAAAAGATATTGCAGTAGATAAGGTTATCAAGGTAAAAAATGATGCTCACGCCCGATTTGATGCGGTAAGGCGCACTTACAAGTACTTTCTTTGTCAAAACAAGAATCCATTTTTAGAGGGATTTGCGTTGTTTTTTTCGCAAAAATTGGATTTTGAAAAAATGAATAGGGCAGCAAATATTTTGCTTGATTATCAAGATTTTACAAGTTTTAGCAAACTGCACTCTGATGTAAAAACCAACAACTGCACTGTTTTTCAGGCAAAATGGGAACATAGCGGTGAGGTTTGGGTCTTTACCATTCAGGCAAATCGCTTTCTGCGCAATATGGTACGGGCGATTGTCGGCACGTTGCTAATGATTGGGACAGGTAAAGTTTCCATTGAGCAGTTTCGGCAAATAATTGAGGCAAAAGACAGGGGCAAAGCGGGCTCGTCAGCTCCCGCACATGGGCTGTATTTAGTTGATATTCTGTATAATAACAATATTTTTTTTATCTAAAAAATGGCAAATAATACATACGCTTTGGTTACGGGTGGCAGTTCGGGTATTGGGTTGGCGTTCAGTCGCAGGCTCGCAGAACTTGGGCATAACATTCTGTTAGTTAGCAATCAACGGCACGAACTCGAAGTTGTTGCCTCAGAGTTGCACACGAATTTCGGTATAAAAACCGCAACCCTTTTCATCGACTTGGCAAGGCAGGAAGCAGCACAAGAAGTTTTTGACTTTTGCAGGCAACACAATTTTGAGGTTGAAATCCTTATCAACAACGCAGGAATTTTCTATTTCAAATATATTTATGAAACAGATATTTCATTGATTAACAAGATATTAAATCTGCATATCATCACTCCTGCCCTAATGGTTAAACTTTTTTCAGAGCCAATGAGAGAAGGCAAAAATGGCTACATTATGAACATTTCTTCAATTGCAGCGTGGATGAAATTCCCCGGAATAGCGTTTTACGGAGCTACAAAAGCCTTTGTGCGAAATGTTTCGATGGGTGTAGCAGAAGAACTGTGTAGCAGCAACGTAAGTGCTACGGCAGTTTGCCCCGGCGCAGTGGCAACCGATTTGTACAACCTTTCGCCCAAATATCAAAAACTTGGAATACGGCTCGGTATCATTGTTCTGCCCGAAAAACTTGCAAAAAGGGCAATCAAAAAAATGTTCAAACGCAGAAAGCAATATATTCCAAGTCCGCTCGTAAATCGCTCTGCTATTTGGCTGTGCAACCATTTGCCCCATTTTTTAATTCAGGCAATTAAACAAAAAATAGACAATGCAAACATCAAGTAAGCAATCCAGAAATTAAAACATTACAAGTTATTTATTGTACCTAACCCTAACATAGAGAAAATGGATTATATAAAAGTTAACTTACATATTGATAGTGAGGATTTTATAAAAGATATTCTAACTTATGACCTGTCCGAAATCGGCTTTGATGCTTTTGAGCAAACCTCTATGGGAGTGGTAGCATATTGTACGGAAGATATTTTTAATGAAAATTCTTTGCATAAAATAATTGATAATGAATTATTTAAAAACAAGCTGAAATGTCGCATCGAAAAATTAGAAGACAAAAATTGGAATGAAATTTGGGAAAAAATATCTTTTAAACCCATAGAAATTGACAAAAAAGTTTATATTCGTTCTTCTGCTCAAAAAGCTCTACAAAAAATTGATTATGAGATAATTATCAATCCCAAACAGAGTTTTGGTACGGGCGGACACGAAACCACAGAGTTGAT
Organism: Prevotellaceae bacterium; assembly: GCA_031290375.1. Taxonomy (GTDB): domain Bacteria; phylum Bacteroidota; class Bacteroidia; order Bacteroidales; family Paludibacteraceae; genus F0058. The sequence goes on from JAITNR010000155.1 coordinate 3,640, forward strand.
TATCACTCAGATGTTGAAAATGGATTTTCGAGACAAAAAAGTGCTTGATATGGGCTGTGGCACGGGTATTTTGTCAATTATCACATCAAAATTGGGCGCAACCAACATCACTGCTGTTGATATTGACACATGGGCTTTTGAAAATACTAAGGATAATTTTGAATTGAATAATGTTAATGCAAGGGTATTTCTTGGTGATATTCAGGCAATTGGCAACGAAAAATTTGACATAATTATTGCAAATATCAACCGAAATATCCTTTTGACACAAATTCCTTTTTATGCCAAAATGTTGAATAAAAGCGGAGTGCTGATTATCAGCGGTTTTTACGAATCCGATTTTGAAGTTTTAGACTCTCAAGCAATAAGAAACGGTTTTTCACTCAAACATCAATCCGTCAAAAATGGTTGGCAAATGCTTGTATTTGAAAAGGTTAGTTGTACAGTTCATTTATAAGGGCAACCATATTTGCAGCAACGACACCCGCCGTTTCCGTTCTCAGCCTGCTATTGCCCAACGATACAGACTTAAAACCCTGTTTTTCTGCATTTTGTACCTCTTCAAGTGAAAAATCTCCCTCAGGTCCTATCGTTATCAAAACGCCCTGTTTGGACTGAATGTGTTTGATTAAAGAAACTTTCTGAATATCATAGCAATGAGCGATAAACTTTTGTGTTTGAGTATTTGATACAATAAATTCTGAAAACTCCGTCATTGGATTCAGTACGGGTATATACGCTTTTTGTGACTGTTTCACTGCCGAAACAATGATTTTCCTTGTTCGCTCTTCATTAATTTTTTTCCGTTCCGAAAAACGACAATTCAACGGAGTAATGCAGTCCGTGCCTATTTCCACCACTTTTTCCACAAAATACTCGAACCTGTCGATATTTTTAGTGGGAGCAACCGCCAGATGCAAATAATAATCGCGCTTGCCAAACTCTTTTTCGGCAGAGATTATATCAACAGTCGTCCGTTTTGCGTCTGACAGAGCAATTTTTGCTCTGTACAAATTCCCTTTGCCGTCAATTATCTGAATATCATCACCTTGCTTCATTCGCAAAACCCTGTTACAATGATACGATTCGTCCGGTGACAATGCCAATGTTTCTAAAATGTCTTCAGCAAAAAAATTCATTTTCTTAAATTTTAACCGTAAAACTGCAATTCAACCAAGTTTGTCCAGATTTTGCTATACGGGCAACTATTTCCAAAAAAACAAAGTTATTCAAAATCTGAATTTTAAACAACTTCACTTTTGTGACTCATAAGGGATTCAAACCCCTAACCTTCTGATCCGTAGTCAGATGCTCTATTCAGTTGAGCTAATGAGCCTTAAACTTTCGAGATTGCAAAGTTAATCTTTTTTTTTCAATTGGCAAAATCTTTTTTTGAAATGCTATTGACTTCGGTTTCTTGACGGCGGTTTCAAGCTCTTGGCTTGCGACAGGACGGTTGTTTTTTCTTCTGTTGCCATGATTGATATTGTTTTATTGTTTAATTATTTACGACTGGTAAATAGCCTGTGTATGTGCCGCGTATTTTACCCGGAGTACCGTCAATGCCTCCGTTCGTAGATGTATCCATATCAATTGTTATTGTATAAATATCGCCATTGATGGTTACTGTTACATTGCCTCCTTTGTCATACCAAACTATTCCTCCCATATGTCCTTTTATGGCAGAGAATGAATAATCATCGCCATTGTATGTTCCAACGTATGTTCCTGCCGGAAGCCGTGTGAAATTTTCCGGAAAACTCACATGAAACTTAAATTCATTGCCGATACTTTCACCATCTTTATAAAATATGATTCTACAAGTATGTGGAGTATATTGAGAGGTTTCTTGTATAGCACCGTCAATCACCAAAGGCTGGTCTGTGGCCAAGGTATAAGTAAATGTTCCTGTACCGCCGTATTCCTGCTTCAATGGAAAGTCATCTTTTGAAAATCCTGCGGGAAATGCAGGGTTGACATTGGTGTAGGAAAAGTTGAACGTGCTACCATCGCTGGATACTACCCTTTTTAATAATCTGTTTTCTGTCAATTCTATTACAATCGTGGCATCTTCCCATACACCTGTAAATACATTTCCTGAAACTGTAAAAGTGAAAATATTCAATTCCCAGTCCCAGTCCCCTCCATTTTCAAACGGATTTGTATTCCAAAAATCATCGGACAGGTTTTCAGAATATTTGTCTGCCGTTTCACCGGTATAGCCACTTCCATAAGTATAGCTTGTCAGATTGTCGATATATTCAAAATACGAAAAACTGTTGTTTCTATCTATTTTGTGAAGGGATTTTTTGAGAGTGCGATTAACTTCAAGACTCCGACTGTAATCGCTGTACTGTGCTGATATTGCAAGTTCATCTGCATTGAACGAATTATCGTGGGCAGCATTCAGTAAATCAATAATTTCCTGCTGGGTCATGTTTGAGGGCACAGTTCCGTCCTCTTTCGTTCCCTTTTGCGTAATGCTAATGGTAATTCCGACCCTTCGCACGAAATTGTGATTACAGCTGTACGGTCTGCGCCTGTGGTGTTCGGCGAGAGCGAAATGTTGATGATGTAATTGCCTGCGCTGTCGCCGTGATCGGGCGAAATCAACACCCACGAGAGTGAGGCAGTTGTGGCTTTCAGTTTTATCGCTTGCGGTGCAGTTTGGCTACCTGCTTCCGTAATGCTGGAAGTCCACGCGCCTGCTGTGGTGATGCTTACGCTGCTTGCACCTGCCGTTTCATCGGCAAAGACATTTTGTGTCAATGCGGCATTGTCCTATACGGTAATTGCTGCCGAAGGATTGTCTTGATTCGGATCGCAACCCCAAAAAATTGTTGTAACTGCGAGGCAGGCAACTATCGCCCGCCACATTCTCATTTTTCTACTTGTTTTTGTCATAAAATAAAATATTAATAAGTTAAATATAAATTTCGTTTTTTAGTCCACTGAATCAACATTTTCATCCCACTATTTTATCTCCACAAACTTTAAATCGGGCGTGATTTTATATTTGTAATCACTACTGTCCGCTAAACCATTCATAAAAAAAAAAGCGGGATACAAAATCCCGCCGCATTGATTATCTTTGTGATATCTTAAACACAGATTAATCAATGCACAAAAGTACAAATTTTAGCGGACAGCCACTGCTAAATCAGCTAT
>JAITNR010000157.1 GCA_031290375.1 Prevotellaceae bacterium
ATTCTTTATGTGAACGCTAATCAGTCTATCAACAGCATCGTTATTAATGATATGAAAGGCGCTCTTGTCTATAAAACTTCCACCGGCTTAAAAACAAACAGTTATAAAGTAAATACGGCCCGTTTATCGAAAGGAATATACTTGGCTCGTATTGCTACGGACAATGATATGAAGGTTGTGAAATTTATCGTGAAATAATTTAGCATTATCGAATCCAAATCCATACTTGCAAGTGCAATGGAATTGGCAGCATAGCGAAGAAGAAAGTGGCGGCGAAAGGTATTTTCGCCGTCGCTTTCCTTATTTCAAGAGCAAAAGTATTAAAAAAAAACCTTAATGACCTGTCTGATTTTTTTAATCCCGGAATCGTTGAAAGCTGTCAGCGATATTGCAGATATAAAAAAATGTCGTATCTTTGCAGTCGCAAAACAGAGCGGGGTGTAGCTCAGCCCGGTTAGAGTACGCGTCTGGGGGGCGTGTGGTCGGACGTTCGAATCGTCTCACCCCGACAAGCTGAGTAAGAAGAGGTTAGGTTTTAATATCTAACCTCTTATCGTTCACGACAAATACGAGGTGAAAATCATAAAAAACACCATGAATCGGATGATTTTTCTTATAAAAAAATTATGGGGTTTAGCTAATCTTTAGCTTGCGGATTTAAGGTAATTGTATAGCCACCAATTTTCGGCGTACCCATATATTCAATCAACCCTTTTTCTTTCAGGGTTTTTAAATGCCTTGCTACTGTCCTGTATGGAATTTTCAACAATTCACTTATTTTCTTAATATTGATTCCATCGTTTTGTTGTATTATTTCCAAAAATGATTGTTCTATTTCAGAAATATTTACACTGCCATTTACACTGCCATTTACACTGCCATTTGATGTATTATATTTACTATCAGCAGTTTTTACACTGCCAAATTTCCAAGCATTAGCAAAATCTGCCGGAATTTTTTCGATTGGTTTTTCCTTGATAATCACACCGAAAACGCCGAGTGTATTTAAATCAAATTCCGCAGGCTCATTTCCGTTATTCTTCAAATCCAATTGAGCAGTTGCAATTCCTCGATTGAAACGGTTTACATAACCCATTACCCGCATGGATTCTGCAATTACCAAATTACGGTAGTCGCTGACATTTGGGAAATTTTCCGGTCGTGCATTCCCATACAAACCGCCCGGATTGACAATTTCTATGCGGTCGGAATATTGGTAAAACTTTATAGGCGAAGTGATTTCATAAGAACGGTGCATAAGTGAGTTCATCAAAAATTCTCTGATTGCCGTATCAGAATAATTGAAAACATTTTCCTCTATCAGTGCGGAAACAGGTATCGGACGTTTCTTTATGATATTGATTTTTACAAAACTGTTTAATTCATTGACTATCGAAATCAAATCGCCGAAAAACTGCGTGTCGGCTAAAACGCTTGATGCAACCGTAGTCCCCTCAAATTTAACGTATTGTACATAAGCCGTTGAAAAGAAAAACCTTACATTGTTGCCGAACGTCAGGATTCCCGCATTGGTTGGGCAATCGTAAACCAAATCATAAAACCGTAAAGATGCTAATTGCAGTTTTATATCCCGCGTGTCATTGGCAAGAACTTCAACGCTCACGGCTTTGGGCAGATAAACCATTTTGAATAGATTGATATTCAAATCATTAATTGTAGAGCCGATGCAGGGCTGTTCATCAAAAGTTTTTGCATTGGAAGTTCTTTTTTCAGTCAATAAACGTTCTTCCATTTCGTTGGCAATTCCGCGTCTCGGACCAATCCGCACCCAAATTGAGCCTTTGTAACGGACAGGCGGAAAATGTGCAGGAAGTACCTCTATTGCAATAACTTCTCCTTCATCAAACATATAACATTGAACGGTCATCGCCGGTTGCGGCAATATATTGCCGTCGGAACGAATCGCCGCAATATTTTTCAACAATTCATCGGTAACTTTCAAACCTGATAGTTTACAAGTCGTATCATGCACCCCAATAAATAGATAGCCCGACTTTTTATGGTTAGCCAAGTCGTTTGAAAATGCGCAGATTGCTTCGGCGAATTTATCCGTTTTAGTTGTTGAAATCGTCCGTTCTACGCGGTCGCTTTCCTTGTCGTTGATTAACTCTAATATTTCTTCCTTTGACAACATATTGTTTTTGAAATCAGACTACAAAAGTACGAAAATAAAATAAAAATCCTCACAAAACTTTTGCCGCTTCATTGATCACGTTGCTTGCGAAACTGTCCAAATATGTATTTGTTGTTGATAAATCATTGTGATCTAAAATCTGAGAGATGATTTCCCTTGGGACTTGATGGTCCTGAAAAGTCATCGCCATGGTATGTCGGCTTACATAGCTTGTCAGATTAAGTTCAGGAATATTCAATGCTTTAGCCAATTCTTTCAGGTTTTTGTTATTTCTTGAAAATCGACTGCGAATATGATTGTATAGTTTTTTTCCGGTATATCCACTTCGGGAAATAATCGGCACAAGATATTCATCTATCAATATGGTGTTTAAGGCAAACCAATCCAAATGACTTTGAATCTCATCTGTAATTTTAATCTGAATAACTTTATATTAATTTTTCGATGTTTATGTGTATTGCCATTATTATTGATAATTCTGTTGCAAAGTTAATGAATTATTTATAAAACCTTGACAGCTTTATCAATTATCCTACTTGAGAAGCCATCCAAATGAGAAAAAAGCAAATACCTTGATTAAATTA
>JAITNR010000237.1 GCA_031290375.1 Prevotellaceae bacterium
CGCAAACCATAACATTTACAATTTTCATTCGGACAAAAATAATCGTTGATATTTTCCATATTATTCCTCTTTTGGCTGCAAAGGTAATAAAAAATATCAACTATACAAGGACATTATCCAAAATGAAGACAACAAAAGTATTATTTTTCGCGCTGCTTATCGCAGTGATGGCGGCACTGCCGAAAGGTGCAATGTCGCAGGTTACAATCGGGCAAGACAAGTCCCCCGAAACCTTTTCAGTTCTCGAACTGATTAGCAGCGGCGACAAAGGTTTGCGCTTGCCGCAGTTATCAACTACTGCTATCGACGATTTGGGAGACCAGATTAGGAGCAGTCTCGATGCCAATTACAAAAATTTGGCGCGCGGACTTACAGTCTACGACTCAACCCTGAACTGCGTGAAGTACTGGAAAGGCACGGACGAAGTATGGGTCGGTATCGGTTGCCCGTCTGCTCCGCCTCTTGCCCCAACCCTTGCCCACACACAGGTGGTTTGCGGCACCACTGTTGCAGATTTAAAACCAATTGGCTTAAACTGGTACGATGCTGCGACAGGCGGTACGCTTTTATCAGGCAGTACGGAATTGACTGATGGCAATACTTACCACGCTTCGCAAACGCTTAACGGTGTAGAAAGCACGACAAGAACCGCGGTAACGGTTACGCTTGAAGCCAATTGTGGTCCAATTACGGAGCCGAATCCGGATCCTGCCTACAAGATTTTCTCTCCTGTAGCAGTGATGTACACTTATCAATATCAGGATTTGGAAGTCTATAAAGGCGTAACAACAGGCGGCAATGCTACTTCTTACCAGTGGAAAGTCAACCGCAAGAGCCAACCGTGTAATGTCGTGGAAATTCCTGCTGATAATGGCGGTACGGTTAAAATATTCCGCGTTCCGAGTCTTTTTCCCGAAACGGCACAGACTTGGAGCAGCGACGAGCTGAAAACATTGCTTGGCAGTGTACATAAAAATGACACGCTTATTTTCAGTTGCGAATACACCAATCCCAACACTGTTACGTCTCAAACGGGTTAGTACCGAAATTGAGTTTATCAACCTGATTACAGATGCAGCGCATACTGTTACTTGGGATTCCGATGGCGACGGCGTAGATGAAACATATTACTGGGTAGAGCTTGATGCCGCAAATACATATACAGGAAAAGGCAGTGGTATTGCAGGAAAACTGCGGATTTTGGCAACCAATCTGGGCGTAGAAAACGAAAATGCCGCCGATTTTGGCGATTTATACCAGTGGGGACGTATAGCAGACGGACATCAAACTATCGGTTGGGACAGTACAGAAACAACCATTTCAGGTACAATCACAAAAACCATAGCCTTTGATGCTGCAACAACCTCCAGCTCGATTGCTAAAACGGCAGGTACTATTACTTACGATAGCAATCCCGCTGCCGAAAACGGCGCTCCCTTTGGGCAAATAATCGACAATGACCATAAAGGTAAATTTGTCTATGGAGCAAATTATTGGTATCAGAACAGAGCAGAGGGTGACTACTTTTGGGCTGATAATGGTTATGCTAAAACCGCCAATGACCCTTGCCCGACAGGTTGGCACGTTCCTACACAATACGAATGGGGCGCTATTATAAGTGGCATTGCTAATTCTAATACAGGTGCTCTTGTAGGTGGTGTTTATACAACTCAATACAATACTTGGCGTTTTTCTCCTGCCTCTAACGCTACAGCACCTGCTGGCTATAATTATCATGCGGGCGGTGTTGTGGTTACCGCTCAAGACAAGAGCAAAAGCGCTTTTCTGCTCGCTGTCGGTCGGCGCTACTCCGCCGATGGTACGTTGGGCTATACTGGCGAGCAAGGCTTCTACTGGAGTAGTACGGGCTTTCCGGGCGACTCTAACACGTATCGTTTTGTATTCGACAATGTCCAGTTGATATCACCCGGTTACAGCAACGCCTCCAACAAGTCACACGGCTACCCAGTGCGCTGTGTATCAGAATTAGAGCAGTAATTGTCAGAACAGTGATTTTAGAATGATAAAAATGATTAATGTGATTTTTTAAATCATAAAAATCAAAAAAAATCACCGTTCAGACAGAAAGGAAATCGGACAATCTCGGAATGGGGGTTGTCCTATTTTTTTTGTTGGTAATTTTTAATGATTATACGTATAACGTTCTGAAAACGTTCGTCATTGCGGGCTTGACCCGCAATCCCCATCTAAATAATTCCTAAAAACAGGGGATTGCGGGTCAAGCCCGCAATGACGGTACTTTTGTTGCTTTTCAAGTTAATATACGGTATTCATTTAAAAAATTTAATATTTAGAGGGGGATTTCAAAAACAATAACAACCCCAAAAAAGAATTAACCCCTATTTTACCTGCATGAAGATAATTATAAAAATTATATTAACTTTGTCAAATGTATTACAATTATGTAAAATCAATTATTTCAGGGACGTATGCGACGTCCCTGCGAGATTGTGATGTCTTAATATTAAAAAAAATACTATCCTTGTTTCTTTTTTAAAATAAAAAACGTATGACTATCGACAATGAAGAACCCGTTTTTCGTTTGGCAAATGAATTTGTTACCCAAACATCGCAACATCTGTTTCTGACCGGCAAAGCAGGCACGGGAAAAACTACTTTCCTGAAATATATCTCGCAAAACTGTCACAAACAAATGCTAATTGCTGCGCCTACGGGCGTGGCGGCTATCAATGCCGGCGGCGTAACGTTGCATTCCCTTTTTCAACTGCCGTTTGAACCCTACATTCCCAATAGCCGCCTCAAGAACACCTACAAGTTCGGCAAACAAAAGCAAGACCTGCTGCGGCAAGCCGAATTGCTGATTATCGATGAGGTGAGCATGCTGCGCTCCGATATGCTTGATGCAATTGACGCCACGTTGCGTTTTATCCGCCGCAGTCCCAGACCTTTCGGCGGACTGCAAATGCTGTATATCGGTGACATGTTTCAGTTGCCGCCGGTGGTTAAGGACGATGAATGGATGTTGCTGAAAGACTATTACGAAAGTCCGTTTTTTTTCCATGCAAAGGTTTTGCTGCAAGTGCCGCCATTGTATCTGGAATTGAAAAAAGTGTACAGGCAGCGGGAACAAACGTTTGTTGACCTGCTCAACCGCGTGCGCAACAACGAACTGTCGGCTTCCGACAGGGCATTGCTGAACGAACGTTATCAGCCCAATTACAAACAGCCGGACGGGAGTAAACGCATTATTCTCTGTACACACAACTATCAGGCAGACCGTATTAATACCGAAAAACTGGAGGCGATACCTGTTCATTCGCACATTTTTTCCGGCGAAATAACAGGCGAATTTCCCGACTATTCGCTGCCTACCGATATGCACCTCCAATTGAAGAAAGGAGCGCAGGTTATGTTTATTAAAAACGATACCCACGAAGAACGCCGCTATTTTAACGGCAAAATTGCCGAAATCATGGAAATTGACAGAAACAATATTTTTGTCCGTCCCGAAGGCGACCACGAGGCATTCAAAATAGAACCGGAAGAGTGGAAAAACGTGCGATATACGGTAAATAAAGAGAAAAACGAGATTGAAGAAGAGGAATTAGGCTCATTCAAACAATATCCGTTGCGTCTGGCGTGGGCTATCACCATTCACAAAAGTCAGGGGCTGACGTTCGACCATGTGGTGATTGATGTCGGACGCGCTTTTGCTGCCGGACAGGCATACGTGGCGTTGAGCCGCTGCACTTCGCTCGAAGGTATTGTTCTGCAATCGCAGATAACGCCCGAATGTATCCGAACGGATGCTCACGCCATTGCTTTTTCGCGCAACGAACAATCGACAGACGTACTGAAAAAATCACTCGAAGAAGCCAAACAGCGTTTCTGGGTTGAACGACTCCTGCGTTATTTCGATTGGAAACCGTTGCTGGATTTGCTCAACGACTACCGCCGATTGACTGCCGATAAAATTTCGGCTGAACTGCAAAGTGCGCACGAACTGTCGGAACAACTTTACATAACCGCATCGCAGCAGGAGAGAGTGGCAAGACGTTTTCAGGAACAACTTGAGCAGATGGCACACCTTGCGTCCGATAATTTGGACACATTGAAATCTCGTTGCACAAAGGCAGTCGTTTATTTTCACGACGAAATTCGCACCAATATACTGCATCCGTTGCAACAGCACAAAGCATCGTTTAACGGTGTAAGGAAAGCGAGAACCTACTGGAAAAAACTGCACGAACTGGAAAATGACATTGTTCACTTTACCACACGCCTTGCCACCGTTCGTTACAACAACGAGCCGATGATGGAAGACAACATTACCATGCCGCCCTTGCGTCAGCCGGATTTCGCCGATGAGCCAAAAGTGAAAAAAGGAAAAAAAGAGAAAGCGGTAAAAGGCGAAACGCAACGCACAAGTTTGCAGTTGTTCCTCGAAGGTAAAACCGTTGCCGAAATTGCAAAGGAGCGTAACTTTGCCCTCACTACTATCGAAGGGCATTTGGCTGGGTTTGCGATGGAAGATTGACAGCATTCCCAAGTATATTTCTCTATTTGATGATTTTTATCAAAAAGCAAAATTTCACAATTTTTTTGTTAAAAATAAAAACATTAGAAAAATTGCCGAAGAAATTTTTACAAATCAGGTTACAGATAAAATAGATTTTGGGTGGTTCAAAAAAAATTTTGGTTTCTTACCGCCCAAAAAATTCTGTATTGTCATTTTTTTTGTTTTCTTGCTTGCAATTAAAAAATATTCACTATCTCTGCAACCTAATTCTATAGAAAATAGAATTTGATTGAATTCATTAAACACAAATAATCAGCAAAATGGCATTCAAAGATAAATTTAACCCCTAACTCCGCCTCGTTGTACGTAACAGGTCATTTTTTGATTTTTTCGAGTAGTTCTACCGTAGCTTTAGTTGTCTCAGCCGGATACCATTTGTCGTTTATTTTTACAGATTTGATTTCAGATAGCATTTTCAAAAAAT
>JAITNR010000007.1 GCA_031290375.1 Prevotellaceae bacterium
TTTACTCCTCTCCACACGAGGGTCGGTCAACTCTGTAAAATAACTAACAGGTGTTTGCATTACTCTTTTTATTATACAAACGGAAAAAGAAAATTTTTAGTATTTAAAATTTGTTAAATTAAGATGCGTTCGCCCTGTAAGTGGTTTGCCGATTTTTTTATTGGTAATTTTTACAGGGGGATTTCAAAAACAATAGCAACTCAAAAAAAGTTTTAGCCATTGTCATTGTAACCTTCAAATTTTCCATCTCTAATTCTTATAGCTGAATTTTACAAGCTCTATCCTGTTATTAGAGGCTTGTACCACCTTGAAAATCCAACTTTCTATCGTAATTGTATCATTCAGTTTTGGAATTTTTTGGTAATGTTGCAACAAAAATCCGGCCAAAGTTACGTATTCGTCCGCTTCAGGCAAATTCAAGTTAAGTTGTCGGTTAATGGTATCAATTTCGAGCCTGCCCGAGATCAGATACTCGTTATCGCCTGTTTTTTTGAGGATATATTCATTTATATCGTGCTCGTCTTCTATTTCACCAAAAATTTCCTCAATAATATCCTCTAATGTTACAATCCCTGCCGTTCCGCCAAATTCGTCAATTACTACGGCTATACTCTTTCTGTCTTTTAAAAGCGTGTGTAACAGTTTGTTTGCCGGCATAGTTTCAGGTACAACAGGGATTTTTCGTATCAAAGAACGCCAATTATCAATCTTCCCAAACAAATCCGAAGAGTGAATATAACCGATGATATTATCTATATTATCCTTGTAAATCAATATTTTAGAAAAACCAGATGTAGCAAAAGTATCCCTTAATTCGTTCATCGAAGATGTTTCAATGTCCATTGCCGTCAGTTCATTTCTTGGCACTATACACTCACGCAGTTTGATGGACGAAAAATCAAGTGCATTTTTAAATATTTTTATCTCATTCTCAATAGTTTGCTGGGAATTTTTTTCAAAAGTTTCATCAATAAGATAGTTCAAATCCACTTTGTTAAAGGCAGTATCCTGTGAATTGTAGTTTATTTTTGTTCCGAAAATCCTCAAAATACCTACGGATGCGAAAGTTGAAAATTTCGCAATCGGGTATAAAGTAATGTAAAAAACAAACACAATCGGAGAAAAAAGCCTCAGCCAAAAATTTGAATTGCTTTTGAAAATTGTTTTTGGCATAAATTCCCCTATGAAAATTATGATAATAGCTGCTATAACAGTCTGTATCAGCAAGATAAGAAACATATTTGACGTTACCAAAGCAATAATTGGTTCAAGCAATTTTGCCATCGCAATTGAGTAAAGAACGATCACTATGTTGTTGCCAACAAGCATCGTGGATATAAATTGCCCTGAGTTCTCAAAAAAGATAGAGGTAACCTTGCTCATAATTGAATCGGGGTTGTTGTCGATTTTCGCTCGTAACTTGTTGGACGAATTAAAGGCAATTTCCATACCTGAAAAAAAGGCGGAGAGCAGCAGAGATATTAATATTATCAGTAACACATTTATTTTCTTTTAGTTGCGAATTGCAAATCACGAATAATGTGATTTCCTATCAGGTTGCAAATTTACATAAAAAAAATGAGAATTGTAGATTTTATTTAGGACAGAACAGGACAGATAATGAAGAACTCATTCCAAGGAATGGGCAACGCTGCGGTCGAATGTTTTTGTTGCGTTCGTACCTTTGCAACTCGTAAAGATATTTTTTAAACTAATTGTTCTGTCGGTAAATTCATGGATTGCCACGCAGCTATACCGCCAATTAATTCTTTTGTTTTATACCCTTTTTCTAACAGGATAACGGCGGCATGCGCTGCCATATTACACCACACATCCCAGCAATAAACAACAATAACTTTGTCCCTGGATAATTCTGAAAGACGAATTTCCAATTCACTTAAAGGGATTTCTAACGCTCCTTTTATTTTAACTTTTTTCAGATGTGGAGGTGCATTTCTTACATCCACAAGTACAAAATCTTCCGGTGCATTTTTTGACGCATTTAGATAATCCATTGGGCTATAGGTAGCCTCAATTCTGTCTTTGAAATAATTGATAATACTCATAACAGTTTATTTTTTAAATTCATTCTTTGCAAAGATACTACTTTATTTTGTATCCAGCCGTTTATCCCTCCTGTACGCAAAATAAAACACCTGCGGCAAAACCGTAAACGACAGTATCATACAAATCAAGATACCTCCTACAATCATTATCGCCAACGGTTTTTGTATTTCCGAACCCATCCCCGACGATAATGCAGCGGGCAACAAACCCATCGACCCCATAAGGGCAATCATTAATACGGGACGTATCCGGTCGTTCACAGCTTCATCGATGGCAGTACGCAGATTGTGCGTGTGTTGCACCTTGTTTTTCATCAACACAATCAGCAAAATGCTATTGATAGCCGTCACGCCGAAAAGAATGATGAACCCGATACCTGCCGAAATACCGAATACCGTACCTGTCGCCCACAGCGATATAAAGCCGCCGATAAAAGCGTAAGGAATTGTACTTGCGGCAATAAGCGTATCTTTTACCGTTCCGAAATTCAGGTAGAGCAGCACCAAAATCAGCAGAATTACAGCGGGAACGATGACCATCAGGCGGGCGGTTGCACGCTGCTGACTTTCAAATTCTCCCGCCCAAACCATTTTGTTTTCAGGTTTTAACGTAACCTGTTCCGAAACGGTTTTCTGCGCTTCGGCAATCGTAGAACCCAAATCGCGGTCGCGGATGCTGAAACCGACTCCCACGTAACGACTGCTGCCGTCACGATAAATAAATGTAGGTCCCGTGATGAAAAATATATCGGCTATCTCTTTCAAGGGCACATACTTATTGTCCATCGTAGGGATAAGGATATTGCCGATTTTGTCCTCATCATCGCGGGACTCTTTCTGAAAACGCAGTTGTACGTCAAACGTGCGTTCGCCTTCATAGAATTTAGTCGCCGCTTTTCCGCCGATTGCCATTTCGATAACCGCCTGTGCATCTGCCATCGAAACGGCATAACGAGCCATACGCGATTCTTCCAATTTGATTTGCAATTCGGGAAGTCCGATACTGCGGAAGATATTGATGTC
>JAITNR010000061.1 GCA_031290375.1 Prevotellaceae bacterium
TAACAGACGGGCATTTATGGGGTCAATCTTCGATTTACTCATAAAAAGAATGGTGCTGAATAAACAAATTAGGCTATAAATCAATACATTAACTTGGGCGACTTAAACGCTTATACCAATATTTATTTTTCATTGCTAAATCCCTATTTACTCTCAGCTTCCAGCCATAAAACTGAATTTTCTTTTGGTAGAACTGTCTTTGTCCATAATGTGTCGTTGCCAATTCCAAGCTGATACGAGCGTGTCTTCGAGCGAAACTTCGACTTTCCATTTGAGGATTTTGTTCGCTTTTTTTGCCTCTGCCCATATTGCCTCAATGTCACCCTGACGTCTGTCTGCAATTTCAAATGGCACTTTTACGCCTATTACTTGCTCAAATTTGTGGATGAGTTCCAGCACCGAAGTGCCTGAACCTGTGCCCAGATTGAAGACTTCCCTATCCTGCACTTTGCCTTCCAACAGCCGTTTTAGTGCCGAAACATGAGCCTTTGCCAAGTCTACTATGTTGATGTAGTCGCGAATGCACGAGCCGTCCTGTGTGTTGTAATTGTTGCCGAATACTTTGAGTTTTTTTCTGATGCCTGCCGCTGTTTGCATAATATACGGCACAAGGTTTTCGGGTACACCGTTGGGCTGTTCGCCGATGTGGGCAGTGGGATGCGCCCCTATTGGGTTGAAATATCTGAGAATGATGCTTTTAATATCTTTGTTGGCGTTAACGGTATCGCAAATAATATCTTCGCAAATTTGCTTTGTATTTCCATAAGGGGATTGAGCCTTTTTAATCGGGGTATTTTCGCTGACGGGCATCTTGTCGGGCTGTCCATAAACGGTACAGGAGGATGAAAAAACGATGTACGGAATTTTGTGTATCGGCATCAATTCCAAAAGCGTAATCATTGAACCTACATTGTTACGATAGTACGGTAGCGGACGACCCACTGAGTCGCCTACAGCTTTTAGGGCAGCAAAGTGGATAATCACCTCAATGCCTTCATTTTTCGACAGAAATTTATCCATTGCCACAAAATCAGAGCAGTCAATATTTTCAAATTTAGGCTTTTTGTCTGTAATTTTTTCTATACCCTTGAGTACGTCAATGTTTGAGTTGGAAAGATTATCCACAATCAAAACCTCGTAGCCTGCCTCTATCAGTTCTACCACTGTGTGCGAGCCGATATAACCAAGTCCGCCTGTAACTAAAATCTTCTTGTTTGATGAGGTAAATTTGTCTATAAATTTTTTAAATTTGCTTTTCACTTCCATAATTTTTCAGGATAAATGTTGTTTTTTATTAATTGATTTATTTTGTTGATTACCGAATGTTTATCTTCAGAATAGGTTACTCCGAACCACTGTGCAGGAGTTTGAATAACCTTGCAAGTGGCTGTTTTTGAAGTAATCAAGTCATTAACCATTGTCGGAATGTAAAATTCTGATTTTGGTTCTTGCCCCTCCTGTTGCAAAAATCGGATAAATCTTTTTTGAGAATAATCAAAGTAATCAGGAGTAAAACCCCAGAAATTCATAGAAACAGGCGTATTTTCTGCAATCTCAATATCCTGGTTATCCGAATTTTGATAAACTAAAGTATTTCCTTTTCGGATAATCTTTGTTCTCTCTGTTACGGTAGTTAAATTTTCATTCTCATCTACAAAACATTCGCCTCTACTCACATAGCCGTTTTCGGATAGCGTGTTGCCCAACCTGTATGCAACCATACAGTATTGATTTTTTTTGTTGGCAGAATTATTCAGAAACTCAGCAAGGATTCTGTAAGACTCCTTGCCGTAAAAGTCGTCTGCATTGATTACTCCGAACGGCTCATTTATTACGTCTTTTGCCATAAGTACAGCGTGGTTTGTGCCCCAGGGCTTTTCTCTTTCGAGGTTGAACATGCTGCCGTCAGGTACGGAGGCAATCTCCTGAAAAACGGTTTTTACCTCAATTTTATCATTAAATTTGTTTATAATCTGAGAGTTAAACTCTCGTTCAAAACTTTTGCGGATAACGAACACTATTTTGCCAAAACCTGCGTTAATTGCGTCATATACCGAGTAGTCCATAATGGTTTCGCCCGAAGTGCCAATATTGTCAAGTTGCTTCAACCCCCCGTAACGACTGCCTATACCCGCCGCCAAAATCAATAAAGTCGGTTTCATTGCTTTACTTTTAATGTTGAAAAAATCAAAAAAACAAAGGTAAACATTTTTTTTCGTTTTTTGTCGCTTTTTTTATCTGCCGAGTAACGCAAGTTCAATACCTTTCCTATTATGGAAAAGCATCGTAGGGTGGGTTGATACATGCCGATGGGTCTGTCTATAAGCCGCTGCTATATGAGTTACTACGAGTTTACCACTCATCAAATGAGTTGCTTATAGTCCATCATCTTGTTTATAATTACGTACATAAGTAGTAAAGCCATTCGGACTTTACTACTTATGTACTCAGGTTACGACTATTTTGCTACGCACCTGACTGGGAATGCACACGCTCTGTTACTGGCGTAGTTCGTGCCCACATCCGTACTGTCTGAGAAGTACGAGTGGCACCGCGAGAGATCATCGTGAACAGTACTGCTCCAGTAGATGCCGGGTCCATCTACGTTGTGCACACTACCATCGAAGTAGCGATACCCTGCGGCGGGCAGGAAAATAGTTTGTGTTTCCGAACCAAATACATGTCCGAGTGCTCCCTCTATGGTCGTCCATCTTGACTTCGACGGTCAAAAATCACAAGCACTATTACTCAATGACTTACCAAAACAGTGAGCCACTACACTTTTTAATTTTCGAGTAATTGATAAGGCACTAAACTTCGGCGTTTTTTCATTGCTTGATATATTGTTTGTGTGTCTTTTGACGTTTTGGCAGGCAAAACATATCGTTTCTGTTTTTTCGGGTCAATTAAGGATACTTTCCTGTACAGACCACAGTTCTTCGCTGATTCGCGCTGCCGAAAAACATTCTTTGGTCTCGGTTCTGATGATATGTTGCAAAAAACGTATCAGCGAAAATGCCACAAAACAAACGGCTATGTGAGAGAGTATCCTGTTTGCAGTCCAGTGAA
>JAITNR010000107.1 GCA_031290375.1 Prevotellaceae bacterium
GCAATCCTCATCGCTTTGAAAGCGTTTATAAAATTCTATTGAATTCACTCCTGTAAATTTTTCTCTTGTTTTCACGCTACAAAGGTAGCATTTTTTGGGGCGACCTAAACGCTTATACCAATTTAAAATTAGTTGATTTTTTATTAAAGGGCAAAGATACGTTTGTCTTGCCAAAATGCCTTGACATTTTATAAAATGTCCTAAAATAATTTTGTAAAATGTATAATAATAGTCAGTTATGAATTAGATATCAATAGAAAAAATAAACAAAAACGCAAAAATTCCCGGTAGGAAATTAACAAAATAAAACCAATGGAAGTGAAACCTCGTAGAGGTTTTGGTTGGTTTGGGTTATCTTTTTCTATTGACTATGAATGCTCTACGGGCAAAAGTAGAACGAAAAAAAAAGTATTCGGTCGTTAGTCATTGGTATTCAGTCGCTGCTCGTATTAACCATTAACCATTAACCATTTATCATTAACCGTTATTCATTATTGATATTTTAGCTAAAGCCTTTTGTTTTTTTCTTTTCTCTTCCTCCATCCAAAGATGGAGGCAATTCAATTGGATATTCATTTTTTATTTTTCAATTTCTTTTGCCCCTAAATCCCATAAAGGTGACTTTTTCTGCTGTGCCAAACTTACCCTTTAGGGCAGGGCTGTTAATTGTTCATTAAATTTGTGCTTGTGTATGCAAAAAAAATTGTACCTTTGTGTTTTGAAAAAATTGTTGACCGATAACAAAAACTTATGACTTATTACTTTATATCTTAACCGAAAATATGACAACAGAACAGCAATTTGACCATTCCATAACTGTTTGCCGAGAGGTTTTTGTAAAAAAACTTGCCGATTACGGCGCGGCGTGGCGAATTATGCGGCAGGAATCTGTTACAGATCAGATTTTTATCAAGGCAAGCCGTATCCGCAACATCGAACAAAAGGGGATAAGAAAGATTGATGAAGATATTTTTTCGGAATTGACAGGTATAGTTAACTATTCGATTATCGGCTTGGTACAGATAGAATTGGGCTTTTCCCAAATTGTCAATACAGATACGCAGGAAGCTCTGGACAGATACGATTTTTATGTCGAAAATGCAAAAAATTTGATGCTGGCAAAAAATCACGACTACAACGAGGCTTGGCGACTGATGAGAGTTCAATCCTTCACCGATTTAATTCTTCAAAAAATCAACCGAACCAAAACAATCGAAAATCATAACGGCGCAACCTGTGCCTCTGAGGGCATTGATGCAAATTATTATGACATAATGAATTATGCAATATTTTACATGATTAAATATTCGGAAATTACGGACAAAAAATAACGCGCTACATCAGCAAATCTAAAAAACAAATAGGAATAAAAAAATGATAGCAACAAAAAATTTAGTAAAACAGGAGCAGGCACCTTCGTTCAGGATCATTGGAACTGTATTCAGGGTAATCTTTGGAGCGGTGTTTGTGTTTTCGGGTTTTGTCAAGACGATAGACCCGCTCGGTACAACCTACAAAATGTCAGATTATCTGCAAGCAATGAACCTGCCGCAGCCATACTGCCTGATTCTCATCTGTAGCATGCTGATGATAGCAGCCGAATTTACAATCGGGCTGTCGCTGATTTCAGGCATAAAACTAAAATTTTTCTCATGGTGTGCATTAATTTTTATGCTCGTAATGACACCGATAACTCTCTGGCTTGCAGTGTCAAATCCTGTAAGCGACTGTGGTTGTTTCGGCGATGCGCTTGTTATCGGGAATTGGGCTACTTTTTGGAAGAATATCGGGCTTTTGATATTGATAATCGTAATTTTGTACTGCGAAAAATATCACCGTCAATATCTGTCGCCACTGCCGTCATGGCTTGTTGCAGCCTCGTTTTTCGTGTTTTCGGTGTGCATTTCGCTGTATTGCCTGAAGCACTTGCCATTAATAGATTTTCGTCCCTACAAAATCGGCAACAACATACCCGAATTGATGAAAATACCTGATAACGCTTCAACTGCAGAATATAGGACAACCTTTACCTATGAAAACAAAAATAACGGGGAACAACATGAGTTTCACAGTCTTAACGATGCCCCCTGGAATGATACGATAAACTGGAAATTCATTTCTCAGAATCCCGTTTTGATTAAAAAAGGTTTTGAGCCAAAAATTCACGATTTTGTAATAGAATCTCCCGAATATGGCGACATTACCGAAGAGATTTTTGAAGACGAGAATTTTGTTTTCCTTTTTGTGATGTATGACCTGTCGAAAACGAATACGGACAAAATCGAGCATTTGAACGATTTATACACTAATTTAAGCAAAAAAGGTATTCACGTATATGCTCTTTCTGCATCGTTAAACAATGAGATTGAGCAATTCAGGCAGGAAAATAATACAGAGTTTGAGTTTTGCTCTACCGACCCTGTTGCATTAAAAACCATGATTCGTGCAAATCCCGGAGTGGTAGTGCTTAAACAGGGTACTGTGATTGACAAATGGAATGCCGTCGACACCAAAAAGGCTTTTGCAAAATTTTGCAAAAAAAATAATTTTTAATAATAAAGTAGAACATTTCAATGTTGGTAACTCCGAATTGTAAATTGACATAACAGAAAATTAAAAAATGAGAAAAAATATTGTAGCAGGCAACTGGAAAATGAATAAAACTCTGCAACAGGGCATTGAGCTTGCGGATGAAATAAAAAATCTGCTGACAGGGCAAAAACTTCGGTGCGAAGTGGTGATAGCAACGCCCTTTATTCATTTGGCATCGGTGTCAGAGGTAGTAAAAGGCTCTGTTATAGGGCTTGCAGCAGAAAATTGTGCCGACAGGTTTTCGGGTGCTTTTACGGGCGAAGTTTCCGCAGAGATGATCAAATCAACAGGTGCAACCTATTGTATCATAGGACATTCCGAACGCAGAACATATTACGGCGAAAATTTTGAAATTCTCAAAAACAAGGTTCTGCTTGCTCTGGAAAATGACTTGAAACCGATTTTCTGCATCGGCGAGTATCTCGAAGAGCGGAAAAAAAACATTCAAAATGAAGTTGTCGGCAAGCAACTTGATGGTTCGGTTTTCAATCTTGCTGCCGAAGATTTTGCAAAAATCATATTGGCATACGAGCCTGTTTGGGCTATTGGCACGGGGCTGACGGCTACTTCCGAGCAGGCGCAGCAGATGCATGCCTTTATCCGTTCACTGATTGCCGAAAAGTACGGCAAGGAGATTGCCGAAAATACATCCATTCTCTACGGTGGCTCGTGCAATCCTGCAAATGCAGCAGAATTGTTCTCAAAACCGGATGTTGATGGCGGTCTAATCGGCGGTGCATCACTTAAAGCAGGTGATTTCAAGACAATAATAGATGCGTTTTAGTTTTTCAACAAGTAATTTAAGAATTACTGACAAATTAATGTCAATGACTAAAAAGATAACAATAATAAACGGAGCAAACCTCAATCTGCTCGGCAAAAGAGAGCCTGACATATATGGAAAACTCTCTTTTGAAGACTGTTTTGACAGTTTAAGGAAGCAATTTGGCAATGTCGAATTTGAATATTATCAATCAAATATTGAAGGTGAACTTATTGATTTTATTCACAAGGCAGGGCAGGGCAGTAGCGGTATCATTCTCAATGCGGGAGGATATTCGCACACTTCGGTTGCTATTGCCGATGCCATCAAGTCGGTAGATGTGCCGTGTATCGAGGTTCATATATCCAATCTTTTTGCAAGAGAGGAAATTCGCCACAGTTCGTTGATTTCAGCTTATGCTAAAGGATCGATAATCGGCTTGGGACTGGACGGATACAGGCTGGCAGTAGAACATTTTTTAGTTACAGACTGACAAATGAAAAAAATTCTGTTATCAGCGATTATATCGGCGTTTGTGGCAAATATGCACGCTCAATTCAACAATCAGCCCGAACACAAAATAGGCATA
This sequence comes from Prevotellaceae bacterium, assembly GCA_031290375.1. Taxonomy (GTDB): domain Bacteria; phylum Bacteroidota; class Bacteroidia; order Bacteroidales; family Paludibacteraceae; genus F0058. The sequence continues at coordinate 3,945 of JAITNR010000107.1, forward strand.
GTGCTGAGCGGCGGCGGTGCTTTGGGCTTTGCTCATATTGGAGCGTTGCAGGCGCTGGAGGAACAGGGAATCAGACCTACTATCGTTGCAGGGGCGAGTATGGGTGCTTTGGTGGGTGTGTTCTACGCAAATGGTTATACCCCATCGCAGATTTATGAAATAGTTAAGCACGAAAAGTTTGACAATGTACTCAATATTGTTGTCCCAATCATAAAGCATCAAAAACTTGGGCTTTCTTCGCAAAAAAATATATTGAAAATGCTCAAAAAATATATCAATCACAATTCGTTTGGCTCGTTGAGGTATCCGCTTTATGTGTCTATTACGAATTTGACAACGGGCAAAGTAGAGTATGTTTCTTCGGGTGAAAATCTTTCTTCGGTTGTGCTTGCCTCAGCCGCAATTCCGGTGGTATTTGAAGCGGTAAAAATAGACGGCAACATATATGTTGATGGTGGCGTTCTCAACAACTTACCTGCTCAACCTGTTAATGAAAAATGTAAATACTTGATTGGAATTAATGTAAAGCCTGATTATGAATTTAAAAAAGCTAACAGTTTTTGGGGTATTTTACTGCGTTCGATGCAACTTATAATTTCTGAAAATGCAAAGGAAGGCGAAAATATGTGCGATATTTTGATTAAACCAAAGTCAAATCGGAAGTATGATGAGTTCAGTTTTAAGGCTTTTGAGGAAATTTATCAAGATGGATACAACGAAATGAAAAACTATTTGGATGCCAATCCACAAATGGTGGAAAAACTTACAAAACAGTGAAAATCTGTAGTCTGCATCATATTTGCCCGTCAAGCCATTTTTAATTAAAAATAATAATAAATAAATAGTGTATGGATAAAAATCAAATTAGGGAGATTATTGCAAAACGTTGTGCTTTGGAGTTGAAAGACGGCTACGTTGTAAATTTGGGTATAGGTTTGCCCACTATGATACCCGACTTTTTGCCGCAAGGGGTAAGTGTTATTCTTCAATCGGAAAACGGTTTGCTTGGACTTGGACCTACTCCACCTGCGGGAGAGGAGAACGAACACCTTATCAATGCCGGCGGTGGCTACATTTCGGTAGTGCCGGGAGGCTCTATTTTTGATACTGCTACCTCATTTGGCATTATTCGTGGCGGACACGTTGATGTAACCATTCTCGGTGCACTACAGGTAGATCAGGAAGGTAATCTTGCCAACTGGATGATACCCGGAGGAAAAACACCCGGAATGGGTGGTGCAATGGACTTGCTTGTAGGAGCAAAAAAGGTAATTTTGGCTATGGAGCACACAGCAAAAGGAAATCTTAAAATTATGAAGAAATGCACTTTGCCGCTCACTGCATCGCACGAAGTGGATATGATTGTAACAGAGATGGGCGTTATGGAAATCACACCTGACGGCATCGTGCTTAAAGAAATTAATCCCGAATTTACCGTTGAACAGGTGCAGGCACAAACCGAAGCAACTCTGATTGTGGACGAGGATTTGAAAAATATGTTATAATGAACACCACCCAAAAACCACGCCTTGAAGTAGAAGCAGGTATAAATAACTGTTTGCTAATCAGCGACTCACATACTTCAGACCTGACTTCGTTAACCAAACATGCTCTTGGATTTCTTGAGCAGCAACTTGCCAGTCAGTCCAAACGAAGGACTTTGATTGTGTCTGATATTGAGGGCGATGAGTTGGTTTTTGAAATGTTCTATTCCAATCTTCAGCAGATTGTCAAGGCGCGTTTGGTTGATGAGATAGTACTTTTGGGCAGAGAACTGTCCGCTCAAAGTCAGCGTTTTAGAATAGAAAAAAAGCGTTGTTTTACCACAACAGACGATTTTTTGCAGTCCGATGTAATTTCGTCTTTCAAAAATCAGGCTGTATTGTTGAAAATTGCACCTGAATTTTCGCCCGAAAAGGTCAAAATGCACCTGCAACTGTTGCCGCACGATACGGTTTTGGAAATAGATTTTGATGCAATGTTTCATAATATAGGCTATTTCCGTTCAAAACTCAAGTCCGAAACCAAACTTATGTGTATGGTTAAAGCATCTGCCTATGGCAGTGGCTCGGTGGAAGTTGCCCTTGCAATGCAGCATTACGGCTGCGATTATCTCGGCGTTGCCTTTGTTAATGAGGGTGTTGAATTGCGAACAGCAGGCGTACAACTGCCAATAGTGGTGCTAAATCCGATGGCTTCTTCGTTGCATCAACTGTTCAAATACTGCCTCGAACCTGAGATATGCAATTTCAGAATGTTAAAACTGATTTTGGATTACGCAAAGAATTTGGGAATGAAAAATTACCCTGTGCATATCAAAATAGACACAGGAATGCATCGTGCAGGATTTGAAGAACAGGATATTGAGAAACTTTTGAAAATCTTAAATTCGCAGGATAACCTCAGGGTTGTATCTGTTTTTTCACATCTTGCTTCGGCAGACGAGATTTCTGAGGAGATGGACAATTTCACCAAAAAACAGTTGCGAAAATTTGAAGAAATCACTGCAATTATTGCAAAATCACTGAATTACCCGTTTTTGAGGCATATTCTCAATACGGCAGGAATTGAACGTTTTTCGGACTTTCAGTTTGATATGGTAAGGCTTGGTATCGGGCTTTGGGGCGTGAATTGCCAAAACGAAAAAAAATTGCGAAATGTGTGTTCGCTTTCAACAAAAATCATCCAGATAAAAAACGTACAGGCAGGCGAAACAGTAGGCTACAACAGAAAAGGTAAAGTACTGCAAGACAAACAGATAGCACTTCTTCCTCTCGGCTACGCAGACGGTATGGACAGACGACTAAGCAACGGCAACGGCTACCTGCTATACAATGGCGAAAAAGCCCTGATAACAGGCAATATTTGTATGGATTTGCTGATGCTTGATGTAACAGGGTTAGATGCGAAAGATGGTATGGAAGTCGTTATTTTCAATGCTTTACGTCCTTTTGCTCAAATTGCCGAGCAACTCGGCACAATTCCATACGAAGTACTGACCTCCATTTCTCCACGCGTGAGAAGGGTCTATTTTACGGAAAATTATTGATAACGTCCGTGTTTATGACCGATATTCTTTCTTTCAAAACAATTTCCACCGTTGCCGAAGGACTTTTTAAGGACAAGGGCAGCAAATTTCTTGCTTTTGCCTTTCCGGTGAAAAGTGCAGAAGAAGCATTGGAGTTTGTCAAATCCAAGAGGAAAGAATTTTTTGATGCCCGACATATCTGCTATGCTTATATGATTGGGACTGAACAAGTTGAATTTAAAGCAAATGATGATGGTGAACCGTCAGGTACAGCAGGAAAACCGATTTTAGGACAAATCAATTCCAACGAACTGACTGATATTTTGATAATTGTGGTACGCTATTTCGGTGGCATACTGCTTGGTACTTCAGGCTTGATAAATGCCTATAAATCAGCCGCTGCCGCCGCAATCGCAAATGCCCAAACCATCGAAATTGACATCGAAAAAACAATAAAAATATCCTGCTCTTACGAAAATATACACTTTATGATGAAAATAATCAAGGATTTTTCACTTAAAGTATTACTTCAAAAACAGGATATAAACTGCGAATTTACAGTCAGTTGCAAGTTGAAACACTACGGAACAGTACTTAAAAAACTGAACAACAACCTGTTAATAATGAACAATGAACAATGAACAATGAACAATGAACAATGAACAATAATACCAAAGTGCCGTCATTGCGGGCTACGACCCGCAATCCACTGTTTTTTAGGCACTTAACTCATTACTCAACCTTTCCATATTTTTGTCAGGTCTCCAAAGGAGTCAATTCTTCTGTCGCGGAAAAATGGCCATATTCGGCGAAGTTTTTCGGTATGACTTAAATCAATCTCTGCTATCAGGTTAAATTCTTCGTTATCAGGTGCTTGTGCAATAAGTTCACCTTGTGCTCCGAAAACAAAACTGTTGCCCCAAAAGTGAATGCCTGAGGTTACGCCAGACAAATCATTTTCATAACCAACTCTATTACAGGTAATTACAGGCAAATTATTCGCCACAGCGTGTCCTCTTTGTACTGCAATCCACGCATCACGCTGTCGGGCTTGTTCATCTTTGGTATCACTCAAATCCCAGCCGATTGCAGTTGGATAAATCAGCAAATCCGCACCGTTCAATGCCATTAGCCGTGCTGCTTCCGGGTACCATTGGTCCCAGCAAATCAAAACACCTAGATTGCCTGCGGAAGTTTTTATTGGCTGAAAACCCAAGTCGCCCGGCGTAAAATAGAATTTTTCATAAAATGCGGGGTCGTCCGGAATGTGCATTTTGCGGTAAATACCCGCAATAGAACCGTCTTTCTCCAGTACCACAGCGGTGTTGTGGTATAATCCGACAGCCCGTTTTTCAAAAAGCGACAAGACAGTTACTACGCCAAGTTCTTTGACTAAATTGCTGAAAAGTCGGGTAGAGTAGCCAGGAATTGTTTCTGCCAAGTCAAAATTTTTTATATCTTCGGTCTGGCAAAAATATAGGCTGTTGTGCAATTCTTGAAAGATTATCAATTCCGCACCTTGCATTGCACAAGCCCGCAAATTCTGTTCCAATTTGGAAATATTTTCTGCAATATTTTCCGAGTTTTTTTGTTGTATTAAGGCAATTCTCATAGTTTGATATTTTCTATTGAACTTTTAAGATATATAATATTCTACTCTTGATTTGTATTATCAAATAAATTTCAAATTATTTTAGGAAACTGCATTGTAACACAATGCAATGAGCCGTGCTGTTTTATCAATGGCAGGCAATTGATTTTTATTATCTGTCTGGTAGGAAAAGCCGTTTGCATGCACTTGGCGGCTATCTCATCTTTTGGCGAATTGTAGGTTGGCAACAAAACAGCTTCGTTGATAATCAGAAAATTAGCATACGTTGCAGGCAATCTTTCCCCATTTTCATAAACAGCGTCAGCCATTGGCAAAGCAATCAGGCGGTAGGGTAGTGCCATGTCAGTTTTTAGCACCTGCAACTCTTTTTCCATTGCTTTCAGTTCTGCAAAATGCTCGTCTTTTTCATCTTCACACTTGACGTAAATAATTGTGTTACAATCAGAAAAACGCACCAACGTGTCAATATGGCTGTCGGTGTCATCACCTGCAATATAGCCATTTTTTAGCCACAAAACCCGTTTTGCACCGAAATATTCTTTAAACTTGTCTTCTATTTCTCTCTTTGTCAAATAGTTACGGTTGTCAGAAAGCAGACATTTTTCGGTTGTCATAATTGTGCCCTGTCCATCTGATTCGATGCTGCCGCCCTCGAAAACAAAATTTCTACACTCTTTATAGTTAAAATTTTTTGGAAAACAGCCTTTTTTATATAATTTTTCAGTTATCAAATTGTCCAAATTTGCGGCAAATTTCAACCCCCAGCCGTTAAAGGTAAAATCAAGCAGGGTAGGGCGACTGTTTTCAAAAATTGTAATGGCGGCATGGTCTCTTGCCCAGGTGTCATTTGAGGGGATTTCGGCAAATTGTATGTTTTTTTCATTACAATTTGCTATATATTTTTTTGCTTCAAAAATATCGGCACATACCACCAAAACATTTTGCCGACAGGCAATATTTTCTATTATTTGAGCAAAACAAAGGCATGCCTCATCAAGCATTTCAGACCAATCAGTCTGATGGTGAGGAAAAGTAATCTGAACAAATTCCTGTTCAGCCCATTCAGCAGGTAAATATTTGGTATTCAAGCACATAACTAATTGCGAATATTCTTAAAAATTAAGCAAGTCGGAGCTATTCGCTCGAAATACTTTCTATCTTATTCACTACATACCTGCTTTTGCCTCGCCAGAAAATCGGAGCAAAATATTCCTTGTAGTGAAGTTGCATATCCTTGCTGCTATTGAGCATAAGTTGCCTGGCAATGGAGTCATCAACCACCGAAAACTGAAATTCATACGACTGAACAGCACCGACAACTCCTTTTCTAAAATCTGACTGTATAAGATTTCCCTCGTGTGTTTTGAAAACATAACCCCTATAAACCAAATAGTTAAGATTTCCGGTCTTAACGCCTTCGCTAAAAACGTGGAAATAACGCACAGCAATAAAAATTGCCAAAATCACGACAACAACGAGCGAAACAATGGTAACAGATTTGTCAATTCTTTTGATTTTAGATATTCATCCAACGACTGCAAAGATAGTATTTTTTTTTAGATTTTTGATACTAATTGAGATAAGAATTTTTGAGATTGTTTTTTTTCCTTATAATACATATTATGTAAAAGCGTGTTTTATAGATATATAATTATTTAATTAAAAATATTAATTGCAAATATACAAAAAAAAAATAACAATATGCAAAACGAAGATTCATCACATAGCGAAAGATATTTGCAGTACATCGAAAAAATGATGGGTACAAGATTAACTGAATTACAAATAACATATCTTTCTCGCAGAGTTAGAATGAACGCTACAATAAAAAGCGAAAATAAATTATACTCAGTTGAATATCTATGTTTTAAAGTACAGAGAGACAACTATAAAATTACACAAGAATATTATGATACTTTAAAAGAATTTGCGCGGCATTCAGATACTATTCTTGTACTCGAATTAGCGAAAAACGAAATACGTTTTTACGCAAAAGAACAATTAAATTAATTAAATCAAATAAAAAAAATAAAATTTTATGAAAACTAAAGATTACATTGAAATTAACGGGCTAAAATGGGACAAAGAAAATCTTGTTATTGATAACAAAGAATTATTTACTCATGAAGAAGCATTAGAATTAGCAAAGTCATTAAACAAACGTTTGCCTTCTTTGAAAGAATTTAAAGAATTAATTAAAACAGGTAGCACTTATGACAAAGAAAAAAAAGGGAAATGGTTTGGATCAGACAGTAACCTTTTAGAAAAGTCTGAAAAATCTATTTT
>JAITNR010000129.1 GCA_031290375.1 Prevotellaceae bacterium
ACGACCTTTTACTATACCGTTTTTGCAGTGATGTTCGCTGCCACATTTAGGACATTTCATACTGTTTTTTTTTTGAATGCAAAGATAATAAAAAATATCTATACTAAATCAACAATGCCTATTAAAATATTAGGATTATCTTTGCAAAGGTCTTTCCAACTATCTTTTCAGCCTTCTATCAAAATTGGGGCAACAAGCGGAAAATAGGCGTAACTTCATATTACCCAATTCAAACTATTGATGTAGCTATAAATACCGCTTACCAAGCCAACTGCAAGGATACCGACTACGCAAATCAGCATACCGATTCTATTGTAGATGTCGCTCTTGAAAGTGGCTACCGCTGACTCTTCGGGCTCTTTAATAAACATTGCCAAGATTATCAGCAAATAGTAATACAAGGAGATAACCGTATTAAGCACCACAATGAAGATCAACACATATTGCCCTGCTGAGGCAGCTGCCAAAAAGATAAACAATTTGCTGAAAAAGCCTACACAAACAGGTATTCCTCCGAGTGAAAATACCGACAACATCATTACCAAAGTGAGTTTGGGATTTGATTTATACAAACCGTTGAAAGCTGCAATAGAGGTTTTCCCACTTTGGTTTTCCACTGCCGAAATCACGGCAAAGGCTGCAAGATTGGAAAATACATAAGCCAGAATGTAATATACAGTTGCCGTCATACCTTGCGCGTTATACGCAATAATACCCACAAGGATATATCCTGCCTGAGAAATTGACGAAAAGGCAAAAAAGCGTTTTATATCTTTTTGTCTGATAGCAAATAAGTTACCCAAAGTAATGGTTATTACCGACAGCCACCAGATAATATTTTGCCAAACGATATCCATACTGCCGAAAACCTTGAAAAGAGCGAATATCAGGGCAAAAGTTGCTGCTCCCTTTGATACTACCGAGAGGTAAGCCGTAACCGATGTCGGTGCCCCCTCATAAACGTCTGCCGTCCAAAGATGAAAAGGCACAAGCGAAAGTTTGAAACCCAACCCACCAAGGAAAAACACAAGACCAAAGATTGTAACGGGGTTATTAAGAACAGTAAGCGACATATCGTTGAAGTAGAGAGTCCCCATTGCACCGTAGAGGAACGACAGTCCAAACAGCATTACGGCAGAAGCGAGAGCCGAAATCAGTATAAATTTAACGCCTGCCTCAGCAGATTTTTCCTGATGCTTGTTGAACGCAGCCAGGCACGCTAATGGCAACGAAGCCGTTTCCATTCCTATATAAAGCATCATAAAGTTGTTTGCCGATACCATCAGGTACATGCCCAACAGGGTGATAAGCGTTATGATAAAAAATTCGCCTTTTTCCTCCGACTGTTCCTTGGAATTAAGCCAACGGTATGACTGCAAAAAGACAAGCAGAGTTGCGATATTCAAAATATTTTTCATCAAAACGGTCATATCGGAAGTTACAAAGATACCTCCAAATGCTTCCCCTTCGGGCTTTGGACAAAATCCCCAGAGGGTAAGAATTGAAAAAAGTATTATTGATAGCGGATAGAACCACTTCGCCGTTTTACCTGTTGAAAAAATATCACAGAAAAAGAGGATTATCACTACGACTATCAAGCCTGTCTCTTGTCCCATTAATAAAAAATTACTGAAATTCATTTTATTTATAATTTACTAATTACTTAAAGAATTTTAATTTTCAATTTTCACCTAACTAAACTCCTGCCAACCTCTCAATTATAGGTATAATACTGTTAGAAATCATTTCTGCCACGCCTGACGGATAGAAACCCATAAACACTATTGCCAAAATCAAGCCTACAGTTGATATTTTTTCGTACCAGGCGGCATCCGCAAGGTGTAAATGATGTTCATTCTGAACAGGTCCGTAAAGTATCTTCCCTACTGTACGCAAAATATAAACTGCCGTAATAACTATTGAACAGCAAGCAATTATCGTCAAAACTGTTCTAAACACTCCTGCATTTTGGAACGAACCGACAAATATTGTCATCTCTGCCACAAATCCGCTTAGTCCGGGCAATCCCAGAGAAGCCAAACCTGCTATCACATAACAGACCGAGGCAAACGGCATTATTTTCATCAAGCCGCCCATTTCTCTGATGTCGCGGGTGTGAGTTCTGCCATAAATCAATCCAATCAAGGCAAAGAAGAGTGCCGTCATAAGTCCGTGCGAAAGCATTTGCATAATCGCGCCTGTCATTGCTGTGCGGTTCATCATTAGAATTGCGAACAAAACCAGCCCGCAATGACTTACAGACGAGTATGCGTTGATATATTTGAGGTCGGTTTGCACCACAGCACTGAACGCCCCATAAACTACGCTTATACCTGTCAGTATCAGGAATATCCAGCCCAATTCGTGTGCCGCTTCAGGCATAAGGTAGATAGCAACACGAAAACAGCCGTAACCTCCGAGTTTCATCAGCACTCCTGCGTGCAACATTGACACCGCCGTAGGTGCAGAGGCGTGACCATCGGGCGACCACGTGTGAAAAGGAAACAAGGCACCTAAAACCCCAAAACCCAAGAAAGTTGCAGGGAAAATCCAACGTTGGTGTTCGATTGGAATATGCAGATTATTGGCAATTTCTAACAGATTGAAAGTTACATGCCCCGAAGTGTAAAAAATACCTATTATTCCTACCAAAAGAAAAGCCGAGCCGCCCATAAGCATAAGGGTGAGTTTCATTGCGGCATACTCCTTTTTGCCTGTTCCCCAAAGTCCTATCAGCAGGTACATTGGAATAAGGGCAACTTCGTAAAACATAAACATTGAAAACAGGTCAATTGTTATGAAAAATCCATACACTCCTATTGAGAGCAGGCAGTACCAGAGAAAAAACTCTTTTGCCATATTCATATTCCACGAGGAGAAAACGCCCGTGAAAACGATTATTGACGAAAGCATAAGCATTGCCACCGAAATACCGTCAACGCCTACAGTAAAGGATATGTTAAGCGGAGCATACCAACTCCAACTCGAAATGAAAAGCATCTCGGCAATCGGGTCAATTGCACGTTCCCTCAAAAACAATATTACCAACACTATCGAAAGTGCAAGCAACGCGGTTGCCCCTGCAACCATAATCGACCTGATAGTCTTCATGCTGTTAGTCAAAAACAACAAGCCTATCATCAAAATCGGAATAAATACAAATAACAGTAATATATTCATAATCAACTATTTTTTAAAGAAATAAAACCAACAATGCAATTACCAGAGTGCCTGCTACAAAGAACCACGTATAGAACTGCACCTGCCCCGACTGCAAGCCTCTGATGGCGGTGGAAGATTTTTGAGTAACCCAAGCCAGTCCGTTCATTGAGCCGTCAATGATATGGCGGTCAAACCACTTGATGGGCTCGCAGATATAACGAAAAACAACGGTTTTTGTAACCCAGCCCCAAACTTCATCCATATAGAATTTTTTCAATGAAGCGGTATATAAACCACCCATTTTTTGAGCAATTTCGGCAGGTTTTGTGCTTGCTTTTCTGTAAAGCATTCTCGCAACAAAAATACCTGTTACCGCAACAACAAGGCTCAAAGAGGCAACTTTCCAATCAATATGCGTATAGAAAGGCATATTGTCGCTGCTGATAAAGTTTGCAAACGGAATTAGACCCGAAAAGATTGAGAAAACAGCAAGTATCACAAGCGGCACTGCCATTGTCCATGGCGATTCGTGAGGTTTGTGGTGTCCGTCATATTTTTTATCTCCATTCCAAAAGATTGAATAATAGAGCCTCCACATATAAAATGCCGTCAAACCCGCAACAAACCATAGTGTCCAGAAAATTGCAGGGTGATTGTGATAGGCGGCTGCAAGTATTTCATCTTTGGAGAAAAAGCCCGAAAATGGAATTATACCCGCAATAGCCAGACAAGCTATCGCAAAGGTGATATTGGTTATCGGCATATATTTTCTCAGGTTGCCCATATCTTTCATTTCGTTGCTATGAACTGCGTGAATAACCGAGCCTGCTCCCAAGAACAACAGTGCCTTAAAGAACGCATGAGTAAAGAGGTGGAACATGGAAGCCATATAGCCCAATCCATCGTGCCCGCCGTATTCCGACACGCCGAGAGCTACCATCATATAGGCTATCTGCGAAATTGTCGAAAAAGCCAACACCCTCTTAATATCTGTCTGCGTAATGGCAATCACCGCCGCAAACAGAGCCGTAAATGCTCCCACGTATGCAATCATTGTCAGCACATCGGGGGCAGCAAAGAAATATACAGGGAACATACGAGCCACAAGGAACACACCTGCCACCACCATTGTAGCTGCATGAATTAATGCGGACACAGGCGTAGGACCCTCCATTGCATCCGGCAGCCAAATATGCAACGGAAACATTGCCGACTTGCCGGCACCACCCATAAAAATCAGTGCCAAAGCCCACGTAGCAAGCGATAAACCCATAAATGTGCCGCCTGCAAAAGAGGTCGTTACCAATTCGGCATCATTTGCGGTAAGAGACGCAAAATCAAATGTTTTTGTGTAGAAAGAAAGAATTAAGATTCCAATCAAAAAGCCCAAATCTGCAAATCTTGTAACGATAAATGCCTTTTTGGACGCCGCCACGGCAGAAGGTTTTTGATAGTAAAATCCTATCAACGAATAAGAACTGACGCCTACCAATTCCCAAAAAATATACATTTGGAAAATGTTTGTTGCAACCACCAGTCCGAGCATTGAAAAACTGAACAGCGACAGAAGGGCGTAATAACGCTGAAAGCCTGTTTCACCTTTCATATAGCCCAAACTATAGATATGCACCATAAGCGATACAGTGGTGATAACAACAAGCATCATCACTGAAATCGGGTCTAACAGAACTCCCAAATCAATGTGCAACAGGTCGGTAAATTTTAACCAAACAAAGTTAAAAGGCACAATTTGCGACCAACTCTCGCCTATTTTACCAACATTGAAAAAATACTGAAAGGCAACCGTATAGGCAAGCACCGCACACAGTCCCATACCCAAAGTGCCGATTAGACCGGCAACATTAGGTTTTAACTTACCTCCGACAAGTCCCAAAAACAGGAACAGGAGAAAAGGTGTGATAACAATTAAAATACTGTATTCCATATTTTTACCCCCTCATTTTACTTGCATCGTTAATATTGATATTGCCAAGTTTGCGATATGCATTGATTATGATAGCCAAAGCAACAGCGGTTTCGGCGGCAGTAATAGCAATACCGAACAGGGCAAAAAACATACCTTCCAACTGATGTGGAAACAAAAATCTGTTGAACGCCGCAAAATTGATTTCCACCGCATTAAGAACCAGTTCCAAAGAAATAAGAACGGCAATCATACTTTTTCTTGTAATAAATCCGAAGATTCCGATAAAAAACATCAATGTGCTTATTACCAAATAAAATTCCAACTTTATCATAACTCTTTATCTTTTCTTGCTATTAATATTCCACCTATTATGCAGGCTAACAACATAACACTGAGTACCTCAAAGGGCAACAGATATTGATATTTTTCCGTTCCCATAAGAGTTTGACCTATAAGTTGCATGCTAAGTTGTTCGTCTCCAAACACTACTGTGTTGTTGGAAAACAAAAACTTGCTTTTCCACAGCATAAAAAACGTTACACCTGTACCAAACAAAATCATAAGAGCTGCATACAGGTAGCGTTTCTTTTCGTGAGGCAACAGAGCCTCATCTTTTTTGGTAGTAAGAAAGATGGCAAATACAAAGAGTATCACCACTCCACCCGCATACACCGACACCTGAACAGCCGCCAAAAAGTGGTAGTTCAAAAAAAGGTAAATGCCTGCCGTACAAATCAGTACCAGCAACAGATATGTTGCCGACCGCAACAAACTTTTTGTGGTAATGGCAAACACTGACAACAGCAGCATTGCCAATCCCAAAATCGAAAATAAGATTAAATTAACTATCGGATTCATATTTCTTTATTTTCATTAATTATTTTTTCCTTAACAACCAGACTTGAACCCTCTGCATTCAGCGTGTTGAGCATTCTGGAACGTGTAAATACGGCGTGTTCAAAATTGTTTGACCATTCTATTGCCTTCTGAGGACAGGAAACAGTGCAGAGAGAACAATAGGTACAACTGCCCAAGTCGTACAGATACCTGTCAAGTACCTTTTTTTCCTTGCCTGTCAGTTCATCAATCACTTTTTTGCCGATAACCTGAATAGTACCGTTTGGGCAATTCATTTCGCAAATACTGCAAGCGGTGCATTTGTGCTGATTGTTCTCATTATGAGGCATAATCAACTCTCCACGCATTCTGTCATACGGAAAAACCTTGCCTCTGTTTTCGGGATACTCTTCCGTTACCTTTGGACGTATCAGATTGAGGAACGAGATATACATTCCCTGCATCAGTCGCCAGATTCCTACAAAAAAATTCTTTATGTAATCCATCTTTTTTAATAGATAAAATAGGGTTAAGAGACTTTAAAAGAAAGCTCAAAAAATTCGGTGCAAAGTTACACATAAATTTTGAATTTTAACCCGTAATTTTTATTTTGTATAAATATTGACCTACACTATCCTGTGAAAAATAATGAACAATGAACAATGAACAATGAATGCGTTCTCTACAGACTTTTTATTTCATTTGGGTATTATCTATTTTTTGTGTATATGTGAATTATGAAAATTATATGAAAAATAAAGTTGCACAATTAAAAAATTTCACTTACCCTTGCACCCGATTTTTATATACAAAAAAAGATAAAAATAGATAACCCTTAAGGCATGTGAAATAAATAACATATTAAGTTATAATTTATAACTATCTATTTTCCAAAAATCTCTGTTACTTTATCTTCACTGTATTTTCATATTTTCTTCTTTAAATCGTTACTTTGATAGAGTAATTTTGCAGCGTGAATTAAAAAAAAAGAGTTTAACATTAAAAAAAAAGAAAAAAAATGAGAAAAGAAAAATTTTTCATCGGAATTATGGCAGCTGCAACTTTTTTTGTGGCTTGCGGACAAAAAGGCAGCAAAACAGAAACTGCCGACCTGTCGGGTGCGGGGGCTACGTTTCCTGCGCCGTTCTACAACATTGTGTTCAAGAACTTCACCGAAAATTCGGGCAACAATGTTACTTATGGGGCTGTGGGCAGCGGCGGCGGCATTCGCAGTTTGAAAGACAAAACCGTTGATTTTGGAGCAACTGACGTGTTCCTTTCCGACACAGAACTTGCGGAAATGGGCAGCGATGTTGTGCATATTCCAACGGCTTTGGGGGCTGTGGTTATGTCGTACAATTTGAAGGAAATCAAAGAATTAAAACTTACTGCAAGTTTGATTTCTGAAATTTTCAGGGGAAAAATCACGCATTGGAACGATGCGAAAATCAAAGCAGTGAATCCTTCGCTTGCCTTGCCCAACAAGCCAATTACGGCTGTTTATCGCTCTGACGGCAGCGGCACAACGGCAGTTTTTTCCGATTATCTTGCCAAAACTGACGAGGCGTGGAAAAACGAGGTTGGTATGGGTAAATCGCTGAATTTTCCAGCAGGTGTGGCGGCAAAAGGCAATCCGGGTGTGGCTGGCGTTGTTGCCGAAACAGACGGGGCAATCGGCTATATTGGCTCTGAATATGCGTTGGCACTGGGTTTGCCTGCGGCGAGCGTGCAAAACAGCAGCGGAATTTTTATGCTTGCCAACGACAAAAGCATTTCTGCGGCGGCAGACACCGAAATTCCCGCCGACACACGCACGAGCATCACAAATTCCCCAAATCCTGCGGCTTATCCCATCAGTACTTTTACGTGGCTTATTGCCTACAAAGAACAAAGTTACAACAACCGTACCATCGCACAGGCAAAGGCATTACAGCAACTTTTGACTTACATCATTGGGAAAAATGCGCAAGAAGTAGCAGTAAAAACAAATTATGCTCCGCTTGCAGAAAATGTCCGTTACAAAACGACAACTATCATTAAATCAATGACATATAATGGCAAATCTATTGAAAATTAAAAATTTTAAACGAAAAGATAATGAAAATTTATAAAATTTCAGTAACTGCAATGTTATTTTTGTTCGCAACAGCGGCTTTGGGGCAGGAAAAGGTTGAATTTCATCCTTCGGGAAAAGTGATTGCACGAAGTTTCTTTGACTTTGGGCAAGGCTTTGACGAAGCAAAAAACGAAACAGGGTTCGATATTTCGCAGGCGTTTTTGGGATATTCGTACCAATTTTTGCCTTCGTGGTCGGCAACGCTGATTATTGACGGGGCTTCGGGCAATACGGCAGGAAAAATTGAGCCGTATATTCGCAATGCTTTTGTGAATTACAAAAACAAAGGTTTTGATCTAAATGTCGGTATGGCTGGACTTTATCAATTTGCAGCGCAGGAAACATATTGGAAATATCGCTATGTGCAAAAAACGTTTCAAGACCTCAACAAAATGGGAAACAGCGTAGATATGGGCATTATGGCGGCGTATAAATTCAGTGATTTTCTGTTGATAGATGCAACGGCAAGTAACGGCGAGGGCTACAAAAAAGTAGTTCGCAATGGCAGCACGCGAATTGCGGCAGGCGTTTCGGTTTTTCCTGTTAAAAATCTGATTATCAGGGCTTACGGCGATATTTATAACGAAAGTGAAGAAATGCGCGACAACCTGCCCACAGGTATTGCAACGGCGGATTATACGGCTCAAAAGATGCTTTCGTTTTTTACGGGCTATCAAAATGATGCGGTTTCAGGCGGCGTGGAATTTGCGAAACTCTTTAACAAGGGCTTTATCAAGGGAAAGAACACTTATGGCGTTTCTGCGTTTGTTTCGGGGAAAGTAGCGGACAAATGGCGTATTTTCGGGCGTTACGACTGGTTAAAATCGGAAAATCCTGCCAACTTTACGGCAAATTGGAACGATTTAGACGGACGAATGGCGATTTTAGGTGCAGAATTTCAGCCCTTCAAGCAATTGAAAATCGCCCCGAATTTTCGCTTGACAAAACCTGAAAATGCCAAAACAAAACCGTATTTGTTTGTGAATTTTGAGTTTAATTTGTAAAAGGAAAAGTTTTGTGAGAAAAAAGG
>JAITNR010000137.1 GCA_031290375.1 Prevotellaceae bacterium
GACATCCTTTCAAAAGGGAGCGGCATCCTTTCAAAGGGGAGCGGCATTTTTTCAAAAACAAGGGATATTCCCTCAAAATAAATCATTAAATTATTTAAAAAACTTACTATTATGGCAAAAACAATCCAAGAAAAAGACGTTGATTTCAACGTAGTACAAGGAGTTATTATTGGCGCTGCCAATGCCCATTCCAGTCCGTGGAGACTCGACACCGAGTGGATGACCGTGGAACTGCTCCCCGCGCAAAACCGCTGGACGGCTGCGTGGGCGGCGTACCAAGACCCAAACGTGCGAACGCCGCTTATCACGTTCGAGAAAAGCGAAACGCGCAAACAGTTCAGAACTCGAGCGGGCATTGAGCCGATTATCGCACATTTGAAAACCGATTTTCGTATGCTTGAGAATTACTTTTGGGGCGAAGCGGGCGTTCAAATCAACGCTTTAATGTCAGCAACTGCGTGGAATTTGAAGAAAATGATGGAAAAACTCAAAGCAGAAATTTTGCAACTTATTTTTCGACTCTTTTTTTCGCAAAATTTTTATCTCGCAACTGCGTAATTGGGGTTGTTAAGGATTGACTATATAATTGTATTTTAATATTTTTTAAGGCGGTTTTTAGGAGTTCCCTTAAAATAGCATACTTTGGAAAACACTACCTTAAAATAATACATTGTCAAATTTTCGTCTTGACTCCAAAATAACTTAATCAAACATTTTTTTAAATTTATTGAAGAAACTGTTTGAGTTTTTGTCCTGTGGTTTGAAGTTTTGGGAGGTTTTGAATTGCTCTACCGTCTTTTTCTCTTCAACAGAGAGATTCTCCGGAATATAAACCCCGATATTTACAAACAAATCACCTATTCCGTACGAATTTAGATTCGGAATACCTTTACTTCTTAGCCTTAGCATTTTGCCTGGCTGTGTGCCTTTGTCGATTTTTACCTTCACCTTGCCGTCAACGGTAGGAATTTCCACTGTGCCGCCGAGAATTGCCGTTGGAACATCTATCAAAAGATTATAAACCAAATCGTTGCCATCTCTGATTAGTTCAGGGTGATTTTCTTCTTCCACCAAAACGAGCAAATCACCGGGAATACCGCCATTGCGGGCAGCATTGCCCTTGCCTCGCAAGGAGAGTTGCATATTGTTCTCAACACCTGCCGGAACATTGATAGAGATAATGTCCTCAGCACGAACAACACCCTCGCCGTTGCAATAGGTACATTTGTCGACAATTACCTTTCCCGTGCCATTGCAGGTTGAACAGTAGGACTGTGTCTGCATCTGCCCCAGGATAGTACGCTGAATGTGTGTAACAATACCTCGCCCTTTACACGTGTTGCAGGTCTTGATGCTTTTGTCATCCTTTGCGCCTGTACCTGAGCAATGCGAGCAGGCGACAAGTTTATTGACCTTGATTTTCTTTTCAACACCTGCGGCAATCTCTTTGAGAGTAAGTTTCACCTTTACTCTCAAATCCGAGCCTTTTGCTGTACGTTGTTGAGCATGATTGCTATCTTCACCAAAGCCGTTTGTAAAATTTCTGAATGCACTGCCAAAATGTCCGCCAAAAATATCACCGAACTGAGCAAAAATGTCTTCCATTGACATACCTCCTCCATCGAAACTGCTGAAGCCTCCACCTGAACCAAGTCCTGTGTGCCCGAACTGGTCGTACTGCTGACGTTTTTTAGGGTTACTAAGCACTTCGTAGGCTTCGGCTGCTGCTTTAAACTTCTCCTCTGCTACCTTGTTGTCGGGGTTTTTGTCGGGGTGATACTCAATAGCCTTTTTGCGATAGGCTTTCTTGATTTCCTCAGGCGTAGCAGTTTTGGCAACATTCAATATCTCGTAATAATCTTGTTTATTCATTACTTGTGTATGATTTATGAAATTCTATTCTCCTACCACTACCTTTGCGTGTCTGATAACCTTGTTGTTAAGGATATAACCTTTTTGTGTGGTATCAATAATTTTGCCTTTCCGGCTTTCGTCAGGTGCAGGAATGGTAGTGATTGCCTCGTGAAATTCGGTATCAAAATCCTGATTATCAGTCTCTATTTGCTTTAACCCCTGCTGTTTGAGGTTTGTCATCAGTTGTTGATAAATCAGTTCTATACCATCTTTCACAGCCACTACATCTGTGGCAGCCTCCATTGATTGAATTGCACGTTCAAAATTATCCACAACAGACAAGACTGCCAAAATGACACTTTCTCCACCATTCCTAATCAATTCAGCCTTTTCTTTTAGCGTCCTCTTCCGGTAATTGTCATATTCTGCCATAAGTCTTAAATAGCTGTCGTTTAGAATATTATACTTCTCTTCCAAACTGTTTTCCTTATTTTCAGCCTGTGGCTCTTCCTGATTTTCTTCGGTTGTGAAATTTTCTTCAACTAATTCATTCTCAATTTTTTCCTCTTCCGAACTCATAATCGTCTTATTTTTATGTTTATTGTACCAATATTTTTTATCTTCTGTCATCTTAATTTATAAAAAAATTTGAACACAAGAGGGAATGCAAATAGTATGCCATAATGCAGAAACGGAAATTTTGGCAGTAAAAGCAGGTCAATGCGTAAACTCGGCACAAGACTGTTATTCAAGTCCGCTTCCTTCGTGGTGATAAGGAGTACCACTAATTATTGTTGTAGCTCGATAGAGTTGTTCTGCAAAAATGGCACGAACAATCTGATGAGAAAATGTCATTTTTGACAGCGACAAAAGATAGTTTGACCTGTCATAAACCTCTTTTGCAAATCCATACGCGCCACCTATTGCAAATACCAGATTTTTGGTCGTATGCTGATGTTTTTCCAACCAATGTGCAAATTCGATTGATGTAAATTCTTGCCCTTTATCGTCCAAAAGAATCAGAAAATCATTGCTCCCTATTGCCTTCAACAAGTCTTTACCCTCTGTTTGTCGCTGTAAATCAACAGGTAAATTTTGTTTTCTGGATTGGATAATTTTCGTCTTTATGGCACAATTTTTGGTTCTTAACAGATATTCGTTTGCTATTTCGGAAATGAGTTTAGAGGAGGTTTTGCCGATCACAACTATTTCTATCTTCATTGTATATTTACTTTTGGTTTATGAAAAGCAAAGATAGTATTTTTAATGTTCAAACAAAAATTTTATATAAATTTCCACATTCGCCGACAAAGAATAATATGAAAACTTACAATAATAAAGTTATACTAAGAAAGTTACCGTTTTGGATGTTGATACCGATGTTTGTCTTCGGTGTCAATATTGGCAGTTTCGCTCAACATAACTCAATTACTGTTGCTTTGATAGATGCGTTTCAAAGGGCAAATTTCGGCAGTATGGCTGTTCATTTCAATTCACAGATTGAAATAGATTTGCCATTTGAAAATGGTTCCAACGTAGTTGCCAAAAGTCAGGCAGTAAGTATTTTAAATCATTTTATCAGCAAAAATGTACCCTCTTCCATCGGGATTACCAGAAACGATGAGGTTGCGGATGTTGTGCTGTTGAATTTTTCGTTTACAGTGGCTAATGGAAACAGTTTTAAAGCAACCATTTTTATCAGAAACAGTTTGATAAGTCAGATTAAAATTGTGCAAACTTAGTTTTTATCATTCAAACGGGTAAGAAAGTAACTAAATTTGCATCAAGCATAATATATTTTTAAGGAATTACAAAAATGAACGTAGCAATAGTAGGCGCAAGCGGAGCAGTAGGACAGGAATTGTTAAAAATTATGGAGGGAAGAAACTTCCCTGTCAAAAATTTATACCTCTTTGGTTCTGAGCGAAGTGCAGGCAAAGAATACATTTTCAGAGGGAAACCTCACACAGTACAACTTCTCAAACACAATGATGATTTCAAGGGCATTCAATATGCTTTTGTGTCGGCTGGTGCCGGTGTTTCAAGGGAATTTGCAGAAGATATTACGAAATTTGGCACAATTATGATTGACAATTCGAGTGCGTTTCGTATGGACAATGATGTGCCTTTGGTAGTACCTGAAGTCAATGCCGAAGATGCCAAATTTTGCCACCGCAGAATTATCGCCAATCCGAACTGTACTACCATTCAAATGGTGGTAGCACTCAAGGCGTTGGAAGATATTTCGCATATCAAACGCATTCATGTCAGCACATATCAGGCGGCTTCGGGTGCAGGTGCAGAGGCTATGGCGGAACTCGAAAATCAATGCCGTCAAGCTTTAGATTCACAGGAGGTTGATGTAAAAAAATTCCCTTATCAACTGGCTTTCAATATGATACCGCAAGTTGATGTTTTTACCGAAAATCTTTACACAAAAGAGGAGATGAAAATGTTTTATGAGACACGTAAAATTATGCACTCTGATGTTGTGGTGTCGGCTACCTGTGTGCGCGTACCGTCTTTGAGGGCTCATTCCGAAAGCATTTGGGTGGATACGGAAAAGCCGATTTCCACAGTTGAGGCAAAAAGGGCATTTGAGATGGCTCAGGGTGTGGTATTGATTGATGATGTCGAAAACAAAAAATATCCGATGCCTCTTTTTGTTACAGGCAAAGACCCTGTTTTTGTGGGGCGTGTGCGTAAAGATTTGGCTAACGGCAACGGTCTGACTTTCTGGTGCGTTTCCGATCAAATCCGCAAAGGTGCTGCCCTGAACGCTGTACAGATAGTGGAATATTTAATATCCAAGTAGAAGTGTTTGGTAGTTCAACCGCCTTTTTGTTTTATTTAACACAAATCTTAACATTATTTTTTTGTATTATTGAAAAAAATGTTGTACCTTTGAAAATATAATTTTTTAATCAATCAAATAAAAGTATATGGAAAAAATAGATTTAAACAAATACGGGATTACAGGAGCAACTCAGGTGATTTACAATCCTTCGTTTGATTTACTCTATGAAGAGGAAACCAAGCCTGAACTTCAAGGTTATGAGAAAGGGCAACTCACAGAACTTGGTGCTGTAAACGTGATGACAGGTATTTATACGGGTCGTTCGCCAAAAGACAAATTTTTTGTAATGGACGAAACCTCGGCGGATACTGTATGGTGGACTTCGCCAGAATATTCTAATGACAACAAGCCCGTTACCAAAGAGGCTTGGGCTGAACTCAAAAAAATTGCTACAAGGGAACTTTCAGACAAAAAACTGTTTGTGGTTGATGCCTACTGTGGTGCAAATGCAAACTCGCGTCTGAAACTGCGTTTCATAATGGAGGTGGCGTGGCAGGCTCATTTTGTAAAAAATATGTTTATTCGCCCCACCGAAGAAGAACTGAAAAACTTTGGCGAACCTGATTTTGTGATTATGAACGCCTCAAAGGCAAAAGTGGAAAATTACAGGGAACTTGGGCTAAATTCGGAGACAGCAGTAGTGTTCAATTTGACGGAAAAAATTCAAATTATTCTCAATACCTGGTATGGTGGCGAAATGAAAAAGGGAATGTTCTCATATATGAACTATCTTTTGCCGCTTAGTGGAATGGCTTCCATGCACTGTTCGGCAAACACCGACTTGCGGGGCAAAAACACAGCCATTTTCTTCGGATTGTCAGGCACAGGCAAAACAACCCTTTCCACAGACCCAAAACGCCTTTTGATAGGCGATGACGAACACGGTTGGGACAATGAAGGTGTGTTTAACTTCGAGGGCGGTTGCTATGCAAAGGTTATCAATCTGAGTAAAGAGGCTGAACCTGACATTTATAACGCCATCAGTCGTAATGCCCTTCTCGAAAACGTAACAGTGGACAAAAACGGGAAAATAGATTTTGCTGACAAGTCTGTTACCGAAAACACCCGCGTATCTTACCCTATCGAACATATTAAAAACATTGTTCGTCCTATATCAAGGGCAGGTGCGGCTGAAAAGGTTATTTTCCTTTCGGCAGATGCTTTTGGGGTATTACCTCCGGTTTCGATTTTGACACACGAGCAAACTCAATACTACTTTCTGAGTGGCTTTACCGCCAAACTTGCAGGAACAGAACGCGGAATTACCGAGCCAACACCGACCTTCTCAGCTTGTTTTGGCGCGGCGTTTCTAAGTTTGCATCCAACAAAATACGGAGAAGAACTGGTTAAGAAAATGAATAAATCAGGCGCAAAGGCGTATTTGGTAAATACAGGTTGGAACGGCTATGGCAAAAGGATTTCTATTAAGGACACTCGCGGAATTATTGATGCAATTCTTGACGGCTCTATTGACAAAGCACCTACAAAGAAGATGCCGTATTTCGATTTTGAAGTGCCGACTGTATTGCACGATGTTGATCCAAAAATCCTTGACCCGCGTGATACATACACAAATCCTAATGAATGGGATACAAAAGCAAAAGATTTAGCAGGCAGATTTATTAAAAATTTTGCTAAATTTACAGATAATGAATTAGGCAAGTCGCTTGTTGCGGCAGGTCCAAAATTGTAATAAAAACTCTAATTTATAATTAAATACTCAATAATATTAATATTAATTTTAAAAATTTTATTTTATGAAGAAGTTATCTTTTTTTATGGCTCTATCAGCCATGGTTTTCGGTGTTTCGGCACAGGATGTTGTACTTGATTTTACAAGTAATGCAGTATGGAATTTACCTGTGGGTGCTGCAAACAAGGCTACAGCAGTTGCGAGTTTTTCCAATGGCAATTATTCCATTACATTAGAGGCCGTTTCGCCTGACGGTTATTATTTTAACAGTACGGGCAGCTATTTAATGCTTGGAAAAGCCGGTGCCAAACTAACCCTTCCCGCATTTACAAGTGATGTGGAAAAGATTGAGGTTGTGGGTAATTCAGGGGCTTCAACAGCCACAGTTATGAACGTTTATGTCGGGGATATTGCGGTAAGTACTGCAACGACAGGAATCGTAGGTACGAACACCTATTTGATTGACGCTAACAGTCAAACGGCAGGAACAGTTTACTCTATCAAGGTAACGAGTGCTCACAATGCTCAGATTACCGCTGTGAAAATTTACTTTGTGGCAAGTCAAGAACAAGTTGCTACTCCTGTGATTTCACCAGATGGTGGTGCCATTGATCAACCAACAATGGTTTCTATTACCTGTGCAACTGCGGGTGCAGACATCTATTACACAACCGATGGGACAACACCCTC
>JAITNR010000175.1 GCA_031290375.1 Prevotellaceae bacterium
CCCGCAATGACGACACTTTTGTTGCTTTAGGTCGTAATGCGGTAATCATATAAAATTATGCTGCAAATATACACATAATTATTTAATTATCAAAATATTAACAGTATTTTTTTGCAACAAAATAACACTGCTTCCGAGATTATTTTTGGCAATACATATTTTACTTGTTTACAGTAAGTTAATTTTTAGAAGTGCCCTATATATTATCCTGATAGTGTAGAGTCGGGACAAAAAAGTCAATTTACTAAAATGACTGCAGGTTCGTATAATTATTACGGTTCTACATTTGATTTTAATTCCATAATGCTTTATGATTCGAGGGCGTATGGCATAACTGTTATCGATGATGTGGAAATATATACTCAATATATTAAATCTTTGTTATTTAGTGCTCCTTTCCCAGGTTCAACAGGATATCATACAGCCATAACAATAAAGAAAAAAGATGGTACTCTTTTTCAAGCTTCTGCAAACATATCACCGACTGATAAAAATGTCATTTGTCAAATTTACAACTACTAAAACTGAATGATTATGAAAAAAATACATTTATTAATAATTTTTACAAGTATAAGTTTCGCAAGTTGTGTTGTAGACCCTGTAGATTATATTCCATCTTATTCTCATGTTACATTTTTAAAGAACACGCTTGATTATCCTATATTGGTTCAGTGTTATTTTCGCCCTTTCAACTATAATCCGTTCTGGTGTGAAAATGAATTGATCCCATACAGCGACACTGTTGAATTTCAGCCAAATGAATCTAAAGTAGTTATGGATTATATGATTCCGATAGGTATAAAAATATTTAAAAGCAGTGATAATACCTTGCTTTTTGAAGATCTTGATGGGCTTCAAGATTTAGGTGACATTTTGGAATATTCTTCCGAAGAAGCAAAAAATATTGGATTGTTCGAAACTGAACAAATTGTAAATTCGCCGGGCGTGTCGAGTGGTTATTGGATTCAAGATGACAGATATTTATATGAAAATGTACCATGGGATTTGTACCCTATTTATTTTGATTATTATTCTTGTTATGATCTGTTGATAACAGATATGGACAAGTTGCGTAAAAAAAAATGCATTGAAAATGCCAATGGATATGCTTTTGTGCATTGTATAACACTAAATCCAGATGCTGATTGTTTCAGATAATTATTGTATGTCATGTTTTAAAAAAAATCGGCTTTAACCACAATTTGAAGCCGATTTTTTTTACAAAATAAATTGTAACTTTGCAAAACTTAATTTTTTAACTAAAGCTATGCCCAATACAGAGAAACAGCGATTAACGAAAGCAATATTCTATCCCGTTGTTTTGTGCTTTACGATAATTTTTGTGTTTGTCGTTGAAAAAATCTTAAACCTCGATTTTTCTATTTTTGGAATAGAGCCGCGAGAAACAAAAGGGCTTGTCGGAATTGTAACAATGCCCTTTATCCATGCAGACGTCAGACATTTAGTACAAAACATCGTTCCGTTTTTTCTATTGACCCTGACCCTTTTCTATTTTTACAGAGGCATTGCACTGGTAAATTTTGTACTTATGTGGCTATTTTCGGGCTTACTTCTTTGGATAACAGGTCGCCCAAGTGCACATATCGGGGCTTCGGGAATGGTTTATGCTTTGGCTTTTTTTCTCTTTTTCAGCGGCATTTTTAGGAGACACATACCTCTGATAGCTGTATCTGCTATAATTGTTTTCTTTTATGGCAGTTTGGTTTGGGGCGTTTTTCCTTGGGAGGCTCACCCCGAAATATCTTGGGAAGGACACCTTTCGGGTGCATTTGCAGGAACATTTTTTGCAATAATTTTCAGAAAATCAGGTCCTCAAAAACCCGAACCCATTTGGGAAGATGAGGAGCAGAAAGAAGATGAAGATTTTGAGCGACAAACGGGGTTCGAACCCGCGACCTTCGGCTTGGGAAGCCAATGCTCTGCCAACTGAGCTATTGTCGCATTTTTATTTAAAATCACGATTTTGTTTTCAATTCAAAACTATGCACAGCCTTGTACGTCATCATTTGATAAATCAGGCGGGCAGCGAGACAATCGGGTGATTTGTCGTACGGATTTGGACACAAGCCAACCACGTCAAAGCCAACTACATTAGTCTGCTGAAAAATCTGTTTCAGCAACTTGAGCATCGTAAAATATTGCAATCCGCCCGGTTCAGGCACACTCACAGACGGCATTACTGAGGGGTCAAAAACCTTTAAATCTATTGTGATATAGGTATTTTTGCTGCTCAGAGTGTCAAACACTTCATTAACCCACCTGTTCGACTGGTCAAAAAATATGTCTCTGGCAAAAAACATTCTTGCCATATCGCTGTTTCTTTTGCCGTCAGCACTCATGGAACGGATGCCGATTTGAGTTAGCGGAGCCAGTTTTTTTGCCTGATACATGGCACATTCGGGTGCATACTCCGACCCTTTGTAATTGACTCTCATAGAATTGTTTGCTCCAAACTGAATAATGGTAATATCTTCGGTTTTGGCACAGGCAGCCCTCATTGCACCTATGCAAACTGTGCGATTGCCGCCAAGAACAACAGGAAACTTCCCCAATTCAAGAATTTCACCAACCTTTTTCTCCACAGAGGAACATACTTTTTCGTCCGAAATAAGATTGTTAAGTGGTTCCAAGGTGTATATTCCCTTTAAATAAACTTGAGTAGTGGTTTCGGTGTCGAAATATTCAAAGTGCTGCGATGCTTCAATAATAGCCTCAGGTGCTTTGTTTGCCGTTGAATTCCAATCGTTTTGGGTGCTGTATGGCACAGGTAACACAAAGAATTTAGATTCGTTACTATCTGTAAATGCTCCTTTTAGGCCTGAAAAATTTTCCATAATAATTTGGCGTTACGTTTTATGAGTTGTATCTTTTACTTAAAAATATTTCAATTGCGAAATTACAATAAAATTTTGAATTAAAAAAACATTTTTTGAACCCAGTTATTATGAATAATGAATAATAAATAATAAAAACAATATGATTATCAGTATAACGTCCTAATGCTATCCGTCATTGCGGGTCGTAGCCTGCAATGACGGGTATTGGGGAAGTGATTTGGGTATTAGATACGATATTCATAAAGAAAGGGAATTATTATAGAGAACTTATTCATTATTCATGCCAATCAACCCGTATTGCTTGAATTAATATCATTGTTCAACCCTATGGGTTGAGGTATCGGTAACTTTCAGCAGTAAGTTTCACTTACGGTTATTAACATTCTGTTCTATGGACACAAGCGTTCCTGCATTTTTCAACCGTTTCACTACGGTTTACTGAATGATTGAATAACTGACTTAACATTTTCTCATTGTTCATTGTTCATTATTTCCCCCTATGTCTTGCCCTAAAAAAATAGCACTACAACAAAAATTATTAGCCAATTATTTTTTATACTCAGATATATCAAAAATATTGCCTACCTTTGCATTGTAAAAATCAAATGTTATTTGTTAATTATCTAAAAATCAAATTATTAAAAATTAGTCTTAAATTTATAATTCTCAAAAAAGTAGCAATATGCAAAAGTTTACACGTTTTTTTAACATTTTATTATTTTTCTTAACATTATTTTGCGCAAATACAATTAATGCTCAGTTTCAACTGCCAAACAGTGGCTTTGAAACGTTTGAAACAGGATTTAACGGCGAAGGAGAACAACCGACAAGCTGGAAAGGCTCAAATGTAGTACAAACAGTAGCAGGATTTACCGCTCGCGGTACGTTAGTCAACAGTAGCAACAGCGGACATACAGGCAACTGTGTTTATCTGCACGTTGAAGAGGTAGGAGCAATGGGAATTACCGCCCCTGCACCTGCTTTTGTTGCCCTTGGTACACCCTGGAACGAGGTTAGCGGCTTGAGTTCTTCAAATGCCATCGGTGGCTGTACTGGAGGCTTGGCTTTTACTCATCGCCCTGACACCTTGTCGCTCTGGATTAAAAGAACATACACTAACACTGAAAATGCTCACGTTATGGTTTATCTTTGGTCGGGCATTTCGCAGGGAACATCCTATATAAACAAGGGTGGAAACTGCCAAAGTTCAAATAGAACCGATGAACAACTGGATGTTATGGGTATCAACACCCGTTGCACCACCACACAACTGGCAAACTTGATAGGCTCAGGCGAATGGGTCAGTAACCAGCAATTTACAGGTTGGACAGAGATAAAAATTCCTGTCAGATACTTTAATAATTCCATCCCCGAAAAAATAAATGTGATTATTTCGGCGGCAAATTATCCGTGTGAGGGGTGCTCAAATTCCATCAAGACGGGTTCAAAGTTGTGGGCTGACGATTTGAGTCTTCAATATTCTTCAAAAATAGATGAAATTAGAATTAACAATCGCTCCATGTCGGGCTTTAACACTAATACCTTAACCTATACCTACTCGCTTGGTGTGGGAGTTGTAACCAT
Source organism: Prevotellaceae bacterium (assembly GCA_031290375.1). GTDB lineage: Bacteria > Bacteroidota > Bacteroidia > Bacteroidales > Paludibacteraceae > F0058. Next base: position 4,443 of record JAITNR010000175.1, read on the forward strand.
TCCGCCAATTACTGTCTATCGTAGCGGCAGACAGCTTTCAAGTTCGGAAATTTTGATTACAAACGGCACAGTAGGTGGTGTCCCAACCACGATAAGGGTTAATGCCGAAGACGGTAGCAGCTCGACTACCTACACAATTAACTTTGTGGCTCAACAATCGACTAATTCGCGTCTGTCAAATATTTTTATAGATGGCAATCCGCTTACCAATTTTAATGGATATGTTACCGGCTACAATGTGGAGTTGCCATACGGCACAACAGTATGTCCCACACTTACAGTACAGAAGGCTGAGACGGAGCAAACCTTCATCATTACGTCATGTACAGGCATTCCGGGCAGTGCCACCATAACCGTTTTTGCAGAAGATATATTGGTATCTCAGACATATACAATCAATTACACAGTTGCAGCACTGACAGACAACACTTTGCAGGATATTTTGGTTAACGGTGTTTCCATATCCGGCTTCAGTTCCACAAGAACCAACTACACTGTTGAACTGCCCTTGGGGACGACCACAACCCCGATCATTACGCCTGTGTCGGCATACGCAAGTGGCGAACAGACGATAGTGTTAACAAACAACGGACTTTCAGGTACTTCCACAATAGTTGTTTCTGCCGGAAATTCGCTTGTCAGGACATATAGGATAACCTTTACAGTTACAGCCTCTTCTTATGCCTGTCTCAACAGCATCAGGGTTGGTGGCACTCTTTTGGCAAATTTTGATGCTGAAACTTTGACCTACAACTGCCTTTTGCCGCGCGGCACAACTGTTTTGCCCGCAATCACGTGGACTTTGGGCGAGGCAAACCAGACAGCAACGCTCACAGCGGGCGGCGTAAATGGCGAAACAAGGATTATGGTTCAGGCTCAAAACGGCAATATGGTAATTTATAAAATCAATTTCTCTGTGGAACGCTCCGAGGTTTCCACCCTGAACGATATTTTAGTTGACGGACAAAGCATCTCCGGTTTTCGACCGGACAGTTTGAACTACACAATTCAACTGCCGAGTGGAACCACTGTTGCTCCAACCATTACTTACGTTTTGGGCGATTATGCTCAAACGGTCAGAGTTACGTCAGGGGGGCTGACTTCGCCTGCAACTATCAGGGTAACGGCTGAAAACACCGTGTTTTCAACTATTTACACTGTCAATTTCTCTGTTACGATGTCGGCAAATGCTCAACTTGCATCAATTATTGTTGATGGCAGCGCACTTGCAGGCTTTTCACAGGAAATTTTTAGTTATGACTATATTTTGCCAAATAATGCCACTGTTTGCCCTGAAATTGAAGTAGTTAAAGCCTCTGTCGGACAGCAGATTGTTATTGTCAAGCCCCAACTTGCTGGTTTGGCTACAATTGAGGTAACACCCGAAACAGGCGGTTCAAGCAATGTTTATGCAATTAACTTTGCATTTGCTCAATCGAACAATTATTTGCTCGACTCAATACAGATAGATAATGTTCTTTTTGCAACATTTAACCCCGCAACTTACTCATATACAATCACTTTGCCTGCACACAGCGAAGTGCCTGAGATTAAGGCTTTTGCCTCTGATTCAGCCTCGCTACTGGTGGTAGTGGATAATGGTTTGGACAGTTGCAGGATAGTGGTTACAGCCGAAAATGGCGAGCAAAATATTTATAAAATTTCTTATAACGTTCTTCCAAGTACAGAAACAGGACTTACCGATATTCAACTTTGGAACAGTAACAGTCAATTTGTTTCATTAACAGGCTTTGATACAGATGTTCTTGCTTACAGTGTGGATTTGGCTTGGGGAACTGCGATTGTGCCTGTAATTCACCCTGTTAAGCTGGAAAACACTCAAACCGTTTCCATTAATTACGGAGGGGTAAACGACACAACCCGAATAAGCGTACACAATGCGGCATTGAGTAATGTTCGACATTACAGCATTATCTTTAATGTGGAGGAATCAAGCGTGGCTACTCTAAGTTCTATTTTGCTTGATGGAAATGAAATAGGTGGTTTTGACCCTAACACACTTTCGTACACGGTGGTTTTGCCGTATGGCACGACTTCATCGCCTCAAATTGGTTATGAAAAAGCAATAGTTGGCACAAATACTGTTTATAATCAGTTGGTTAAGGTAACAGATGAAGGCTTGTATCAGCCTGCAACTCTCGAAGTTACGGCAGAAGATGGCACAACAAACATCTATACTCTTTATTATCAAATAGATATGTCTGCTTTTCAAAATGGCAACTATCTGACGGGTATTTTAATGGATGGTGTGTCTGTGGATGGTTTTGACAGTCAAACTGCTGATTATGACATAGTTTTGCCTTACGGAACAACTCAACTGCCTGACCTTGTATTCTTGAAAAATTATCAGGAACAGACTGTTTTTGCCGATTATTCAGAGGTAAATGGCACTACAACAATTACCGTCAAATCAAATATCGCAGGTGTTGCCGATATGGTCTATAACCTGCACTTTTCAGCCTCAAATATTGAAAAAACTGTTTTGACGGATATTTTAATAGATGGTGTTCCTTTGGCAAATTTCGACCCAACCGTAAAAACATATATCCTGCCTCCGGTTACAACGCCTCCGGTAGTAACTTACAGTGCTGATTTGACGAAAGTTGCTGTAACTGAAACAGACGACCACAAACATGTTACTTTCAAGGTTGAAGATATTGAAGACTCCGACATTTACAGTCTTTACACTGTTTATTTTTTCTATCAAGATGATGTAATTCCTAATCCAAGTTTTGAGAATTGGTCGCCAACTGCCTATTACAGCAAGCAAAAGCCTACGAGTTGGTTTGCTCCTGCTGACGACAGAACAATTCCAAAATGTACCATTAATTTTTTCACAGATGCCTATGCAGGCGGCAACGAGGTTACTCAATCAACAAGCGAACTAACAAACGGAACAAAGGGTGTTTATCTGCAAACAAAGTATAATTCCAATGGAACCTGGGTTATGCCGGGATTGATTACACTTGGCGAATTTCACTCTTTCGGAAGTTGCATAACAAGCTCGTACGGCTCATCTGTAACTGGGGGTATCAATTTCAGAAATACCCCGGATAATGTTCTTTTAGATTATAAAATCACAAGAATATCATGTAGTGATAATATGAGGTTTGATTTCCAACTATGGAATACAGGAACAGATTATTCTGCGACGGAGAGCGTTGCTGCTGTTTCCCATACGGATGGGGCTACAAGTACAGGCTGGATAACAATGAACAAATCTATTACTTACAATTCCAACAATATGTCGCCTCAACGGTTGAATATTATCATAAATGCTTCATATTCGGCTGGTATAGAAACTTTGTACAAAGCGACGTGTCTTTCGGACAGAGATTATATGTATGCCGACAATCTTCGTTTTGAATACTCTTCAAAATTATCAGATATTGCGGTTAATGGTGTTGTACTCACAGGTTTTGATCCAAACACTTTGAGTTACAACGTTGATATTTCGCCCGAATACTTGGGTGTTCCGCAGATTGTAATAACAGGTCAAGTGCCTGACCAGGAGCATAGAATTGTTATTTCAGACGAAGTCGCAGGGCAAAGAACTGCTACAATTACCTCCATTGCCGAGGACGGCTCGCAAACGGTTTATACCCTCAATATTGCCCGTGCAAATTCTACAGTAGATGTTTTGACAGACATTATTATTAATGGAACCGGGATCGCAGATTTCAGAGCCGACTCACTGGATTACACCCTCACGATAGCAAATGGCTATGCACATCTGAACAGTGTAGCCGTGATCAAAGGTGAAGGTCATCAAAGTGTTGACTATCAAATTGCTAATGATCAACTTTTGATAACCGTTACCGCCGAAGACGGCACTGAAAATGTTTATACAATCAATTTGAAGGGGCAGCAATCGAACAATTCAACTCTGGTAAACATAGATGTAGAAGGTTATCCGACAGGCTTTGCCGAAACCACAACATCCTATCAAGTAACACTGTCTGCCAGCACAAAAGATATTCCGTCTATTTCATACACAAAACAAACTGATGGGCAGACTGTTATCTTCTCAACTAAAGCAAACAATGCAAACGATACTGTATTTGTTCAGGTCATATCGCAAGACCGTCTGGATACCACAATCTACTCGATTGCATTTGATACACAGGCTGTTGTTACATCTAAACTTTTGACAAAGATCTCTATAGAAAATGTTCTTTTAGATAATTTTGATAAAAATGTATTTGAGTATCAGATAGTTGTAAGTGGCACTTTGCCCAAACTCACTTTTGAAAGGGAGTTTGAACAGGACAGTGTTTCTTCCACTCATTTTTCCGACTCGGTAGTGTTTGAGGTTGGTAATGCAAATGTTTACAAAGTTGTATTTGTCAAAGCCCAGTCAAACAACGCCCTGTTAAATAATATTTCGGTTAATGGGCAGACAATTACCGGCTTTGCCCCAACTGTGTTCGAGTATTCGGTTGATAATACAGGCAATAATTATCTGCCGCAAATAACCATTCAACCTGATAAAAATCAAATTATTACAGTAACAAGAAGTGGAGATAAGGCTATAATTGAAGTTGCAGCACTTGGCAATTCGTCAAACCCTGTGATTGCCACAAACGAATATTCGGTTGAGTTTGTTGCTTCCGTGCCGATTTCAAATGACTCTGTCCTTGCAGGCATTTTGCTTGACAGAATAATGATTGCAGGTTTTGAGCCTGACTCTCTGAACTATGCAGTCTCTTTGCCCGAAGGCACAACACTTTTACCTGAAATTACCGTTATTCGCGGCGACAGCAAACAGACAGTTCAGATTACCACAAATGGTGTCAATGGCACAACACAGATTGTTGTAACCTCCGAAAATGGCTCACAAACCACATACACCATTGACTTTTCGGTACTTCTGTCCGATTACGCCTTGCTCAACCTCATTTTAGTGAATGGTGTTGAAGTGAATAACTTTGCCCCAGACATATTAAATTACTCATACACACTGCCTTATGGAACAACCGTATTACCTTCGATTGAGTACGAAAAGGGGCATATCGGGCAGACTGTAGCTATCACTCCCGCTGGAGTTAATGGCGACTGTATCATCACCGTTACTTCCGAAAGTGGAAATGTTATCAACAGTTACACCATCAGTTTTTCTGTTGAACCGTCAAACAATTCTGCTCTCAGAGGCATAACTGTTGACGGCGAAAATATTGCAGGCTTTGATGCTCAAATATTAGAGTATAAAGTCAGTTTGCCATACGGCACAACGCGAGTGCCTGTGATTAACTGTGTTGTGGGCGACAGCGTTCAAAATATCGTTGTTACTCAGGCAAATACGTTGAGCGATACTGCGGTGATTGTTGTTACGGCACAAAACGGCATCAACCGGACAACCTACAGGGTTAGTTTTGAGATTAACCTCTCGAATAATGCCTGTCTGGCTGATATTCTGATAAGCGGTGAGCCGTTAAGAACGGTTGCAACGGGTTTTGTTGCCGACATTAACTTTAATTCCGAAGAGTTCTATTACAACGTTACTTTGCCTTACGGAACAACATCTATACCTGAAATAGAATGGATTGGACAGGTTGCCGACTATGATATAATTCAATATTTTGAAGGTAATTTGGATGCTTTATCTTCGAGGATATTGGTAGTTTCGCAGGATTTGAGCAATACCAATGAGTACTTTATCACATTTGCCGTGGCAAAATCGAATAACTCCAGACTAAATGACATTCTTGTAAACGGTGTGTCTATTAACGGATTTAATTCGGATACTCTGGCTTATCACATTAAATATCCTGTCGGAACGCCTTATGACATGCTTGCAACTGCTGAGAGCATAACATACATTCTCGGCGAAGAACATCAGACGGTTATAAAAACTCAAACTTCTGATAACACAATAATTATTACCGTTACGGCACAGGATGGCGTTTCTCAGTCGGTTTATATTATAACGCAGGAAATTCTTCTTGCAAACAATGCTTATCTCGCCGATATTCTCGTAAACAACGTTTCATTAGATGGATTTTCGCCACAGATATTCGATTATGAATATGTTTTGCCTTTTGGCACTTCACAGGTGCCCAATTTAGCGTATATTAAAGCGGAGGAGGCTCAAACTGTGGATATTACTAAAGGTTTTGTAAATGAACGTTCGTACATCTATGTTACGGCTGAAGATGGTATAACCTCCAACGTATATTCTGTTCTCTTCAAGGTATCAGGTGACAATCCGGGAGATATGCCCAGCCCTGACGATGTTTGCCTCACATACAGAGGCGATGGCATCTGGCAGGCATCTTCGCGCAGAAACAGTGTGAGTATAGTGGTTTACAGCACCGGCGGAGCATTGATGTACAAGTCCAATGTCATAGTTGCAGACCCGAATGATGACCTGTGCAGCGGCTCTGTTGGAACACAGTTCAGAGTGCATCTGAAAGGAGTTTTCGTCTATTCGTTCATCTACAACAACAAGAGAACTATTGAGTCAAAAAAAGCTATTAACAGATAAACAGTATAGGTAACAGATTGAGTGTTTCCGAAAAAATAAAAACAGAGGTAAAAAATCTTGGATTTGATGCGTGCGGCTTTGCAGATGCAGAGCCGCTTTTTGCCGAGGAAAAGCATTTGAAAAAATGGCTTAATCTCCACTATAATGCTTCAATGGTGTACATGGAAAATTATTTTGGCAAAAGAATTTCCCCAAAGTTGCTATATGACAATGCAAACTCGGTTATTGTAGTGCTGTTGAACTATAAGCCTGAAAAACTTTTGCCTGAAAACTCTCCTCAAATTGCAAAATATGCTTATGGAATTGATTATCATTTTGTTATAAAAGAAAAACTGAGGGAACTTTTAGCTATAATCAATTCCAACATTGTTGCCTGCAATGGTGTTGCTTTTGTGGATTCTGCCCCTGTGTTGGAAAGGGCTTTGGCAGTAAAGGCAGGTTTGGGTTGGATTGGCAAAAACTCCATGTTGATAAACCCTAAATACGGTTCTTACACACTTATCGGCGAACTTTTGGTTGATATAAAGCTGGATTATGATAAACCGATTGAAAATCGCTGTGGTAACTGCTTCAAATGTATCAATTCCTGTCCTGCACAGGCAATTGTTGAACCAAAAATTATCAATGCCAACAGATGTATTTCATACCTTACAATTGAACACAAAGGCGAAATTGACGAAGAACTCAAATCCAAATTCGGCAATCGCCTTTTTGGTTGCGACACCTGTATTGATGCCTGTCCTTACAACAACAAAACGCCATTTCACTACACAAAAGAGTTTATGCCCAACGAACAATTTTTTGCTCTTGACTGGCAAAATCTTACACAAAGCGATTTTAACAAAATTTTCAAAAAATCCCCACTGAAGAGGGCAGGGTACAGGAAGTTATGCCAAAATAATTAACAATGAATAATGAATAATGAACAATGAATAATTAGAAAGAATATAGCCACCTACATTTCATTGTTCATTATTCATTGTTAATTGTACTTGAGTGTGGATATTTTTTTTGTTGCAAAAAAAATACTAACTTTGCGCCTCAAAAGGCAAAATAATTAATAATCATAATAACAAAAAAAGCAGAACAAAAAATGCACAGAATGCTCATTATTAATCCCGGTTCTACATCTACAAAAATTGCCGTTTTTGAAGATGAAAACAATGTTTATGAAAAAACACTTCGCCATTCGGTAGAAGAACTCTCCCCATACACAACGGTTGCTTCTCAAAAGGATTTTCGTATGCAGGTGATATTAAAATGTCTTGTAGAAGATAAAATTAGCCAGGAGTTTGATATTATAGTAGGTCGTGGAGGCATGCTTCGCCCAATTGAGGCCGGAGCATACGAAGTGAATGACAGAATGGAAAATGATTTGTTGTCAGCTCAGTATGGAGAACACGCCTGCTCGCTCGGCGCTTTGGTTGGCAGACCGCTTGCAGAAAAATTCGGCTGCAAAATTATAATCGCCGACCCAGTTGTAACTGATGAAATGCAGGATATAGCCAGAGTCAGCGGACATCCGATGTTCCCGCGTATTTCTACCTTCCACTGTCTTAATCAGAAGGCTATCGCAAGGCGTTACGCACAGGAAGCAGGCATACCTTACGAACATCTTAATTTGATTATTGCCCATATCGGCGGAGGTGTTTCCGTGTCCGCTCACGGCAAAGGCAGAACTATTGACACAAACAACGCTCTTGGCTTTGGTCCCTTTTCTCCGGAACGTTCGGGTACTTTGCCTTCAGCTTTTTTGGTAAAATTGTGTTTCTCCGGCGAATATACACAGGAAGAACTGCTCAAATTATGCAACGGCAAAGGAGGTCTTATTGCTCATCTGAACACAAATTCAGGCATCGAAGTAGAACAAATGATCGCCAACGGAGACAAACACGCAGAACTTGTATGGAACGCCATGGCTTACAATATAGCCAAGGAAATAGGCGCACTGGCTACAGTTTTCAACGGCAAAGTTGATGCCATTCTTATTACCGGCGGCATAGCTTACGGCAAGGATTTTGTGAATTACATCTCTCGAATGGTACATTTCATTGCTCCGGTCAGAGTCTACCCTGGCGAGGACGAACTTACCGCACTCGCCAAACACGGTATCAGAGTACTCAACGGAGAAAAACTGAAAACCTACTGATACAATTAACAATTAATAATGAACAATGAATAATATGGAAGACATACTTATTCATTGTTCATTATCAATTATTCATCAAAACTCTTCTATTCCGAATTTTTCGTCAGAGTGTACCGTACCCGTAGGTTCTACGTGTATTCGTATGTCGTATATATTGGGAATTTTGCGATGAATGTTTTCCTCCACATCATTGGCAATTTTATGAGCTTCGTTCAACGAAATATCTCCGTTTGCCTCAATGTCAAGACTTATAATGTACATGCCGCCCACCATCCGGGAACGTACCCGATGAGGACGTTCCGCACCGTGAGTCTCATCAACAGCCTCAAAAACCCTATCATAAACCGAAACATCTTCTACGCCGTCCATAAGTTCAACATTGGAATCCATAAAAATTCCAAAGGCAGAATAAAGTATATAAACACCTATAATTATACCTGTTATAGAATCAAACACAGGCAACTTTAATATGAAAGTAAAAAACAGTCCAACAAGCACGCCAAGCGAAATTATTACATCGTTCCGCATATTTTTTGCATTAGCTTTCAACATACTGCTGTTGATTTTTTTTGCCTGACGAAATTGATAATACGCCAAAAGCAATTTCCCAACTATAGAAAAAACAGTAACGTAAACAGCCAACAACGAAGGCAATTCCTTCGCTTGAGCATTGAAAGTCTGTCTTATCGACACAATCAACATCTCAACACCAGCATAAAAGACTATAAATGAAAGAATTTTAGTAGCAATACTTTCCGCTTTTTCATGCCCATAAACATGTTTTTTGTCAGGCGGATGACTGACAATACGCGCCGTAAAAATCATTACAACAGAAATCACTACATCACTTGCCGAATCTATACCGTCCCCAACAACAGCCAAACTACCCGACACAAAACCGATAACAAGCTTCGCCACCGACAAAAACGCATTGCCAACCGTACTTACCCACGAAGTCCGAACCAATATTTTGTTCTTCCCACACATACCTTTGTTGAATAACTGAATAACTGAATAACTGATTACGTTAGTTGTATTTATTGTATTGTATTTTCAATTATTCAGTTATTCCATCATTAATTGTATTCTTAAATTGTTTGCCGCGATCTTCGTAGTTTTTGAAGAGGTCGAAACTTGCACAGCAAGGAGAAAGCAACACCGTATCCCCACTAACAGCAAGTTTATACGACTCGATTACGGCATCCTTCATTGAACCTGAGTCAATAATTTTCCCAACTTTTCCATCAAAAAAAACGTGAAGTTTTCTGTTGTCAGTCCCAAGAAAAACCAACGCCCGTACCTTTTCTTTTACAAGCTGCTCTATTTCGGTGTAATCATTACCCTTGTCCGTGCCGCCAAGTATGAGCACAACAGGCGTTTTCATACTTTCAAGGGCGTACCAACACGAGTTTACATTAGTCGCTTTGGAGTCATTGATAAAACGGACGCCGCCAACAGTAGCAACATACTCAAGCCGATGCTCAACACCTTTGAAGTCAGACAGAGATTGACGAATCACTTCCTCCTTCACGTTCACACAGGCAGCCGCAAGTCCCGCCGCCATAGAATTATAAAGGTTATGCTGACCTTCAAGTGAAAGTTCAGATGTTTTCATCTCAAAATCAATCTTCGGAGTTTTGAAAACAAGATTTCCGTTCTCTGTAAACGCCTTCACATCCGCATTTTTATTAACAGAAAAAGGATAAAGCGTACTTCTAATACGACGCTCTTTTAACAATTTACACACAACAGGATCATCATTCCAAAAAATAAAAGCATCTCTTTTTCTTTGGTTCTGCGTAATACGGAATTTGGAATTGGCATAATTCTCAAACTTATAATCATAACGGTCAAGATGGTCAGGCGTAATATTTAGCAATACAGCTATATTTGCTCTGAAACAAATCATTCCGTCAAGTTGAAAACTGCTAAGTTCAACCACATAATAATCGAAGTTTTCGGTTGCCACCTGCATCGCGAGGCTTTTACCTACGTTTCCGGCGAGTCCAACATTATATCCGGCTGCTTTGAGAATATGATAGATGAGCATTGTAGTTGTGGTTTTGCCATTGCTGCCTGTAATGCAAATCATTTTGGCATTGGTGTATTGACTCGCAAATTCAATTTCCGAAATCACAGGAATTTTTTTAGCCCACGCTTTCAATATTACAGAAGCAGTATCGGAAATACCCGGACTCTTTACTATAATGCCGGCTCTCAGAATTTTTTTTTCAGTATGACAACCTTCTTCAAAGGGAATGTAGTGTTGTCGCAGCACAGCTTTGTATTCGTACTTAATTTTACCTGTATCGGACACAAAGACGTCAAAGCCCTTCTTGCGAGCCAATACCGCCGCTCCAACACCACTTTCCGCCGCTCCCAAAACTACTATTCTTGGCGGAAAAAATAAATTAATAAGTGAATTGCCGAGTAATTTAATAATTGAAAATAGATTTTTTGGAACATAATCTTTGTTATTCATCCATTTTTTTTAATTTATTAATAATTTTGTTATACTATGATTCCTTTTTTCTGTCCTTAGAAAAATATTTTCTGTCTTCTCAAAAACATATTACAAAGGTAATATTTTTTTAATTGAAAGTTGAAAATTAATAGTACCGTCATTGCGGGCTTGACTCGCAATCTCCTGAATTATTAATTTTCAACTTTCAATTATTCATTAAAAATTACTACCTTTGTACTTCGATTGGTCGATAGGTCGATTAGTCAATTAGTCAATTATCCAATATATTTTTTTTAAAATGAAAATAATAAAAACAGAGGAAATAACCAATCTCGTAGAACGCCTTTCAATCGAGGCTAACTGCATACTTTCCACAGACATATACAACGGACTGAAAGAAAATTTAAAGCACGAAAAATCAAAACTCGGCTGTCAAGTACTCGGAACTCTTATCGAAAACGCAGACATTGCACAGGCGGAAATGGCGCCAATCTGTCAGGATACAGGAATGACTGTGGTGTTTTTGACAATCGGACAGGATGTGCATTTTGAGGGAGAATTTCTTGAAGATGCAATCAACGAGGGCGTCAGGCGAGGTTATGAGAAGGGATATTTGAGGAAATCGGTTGTCAAAGACCCGTTGGACAGGGTTAATACAAATGATAATACGCCTGCAATAATTCATTATGAGTTTGTTAAGGGTGATAGATTTCAGATAACAGTTGCGCCTAAAGGCTTCGGAAGCGAGAATATGAGCGGTCTCAAAATGTTGAAACCGAGTCAGGGCGTTGAAGGAATAAAAAACTTTATTCTCGAAACTGTTTCTAATGCCGGTGCTAATCCTTGTCCTCCTGTAATTGTGGGCGTTGGCATTGGTGGCACGATGGAAAAGGCAGCGTTGTTGAGCAAAAAAGCACTGTTAGTGCCCGTTGGCGAGCATAACCCTGACCCCAAAATAGCAGAACTCGAAACCGAACTGCTTACTCAAATCAATAATCTTGGAATAGGACCCGCCGGATTTGGCGGCTCTACTACGGCGTTAAGCGTAAATATTTTGACTTACGCAACTCATATTGCAGGTTTGCCTGTCTCCGTCAACCTCGGCTGCCACGTAACGAGGCATGCTTCGCAAATAATAACCGAATAACCGAATAATTGAATAACTGAATAATTGATTATGTTAGTCGTATTGTGTTTTCAATTATTCAGTTATTAACAAAGATATGGAAGAAAATGATAAGATGGAAATAACGACTCCGCTTTTGGAGCGTGATATAGCCGGTCTTAAGGCAGGAGATATGATTTATGTTTCGGGGGTTGTTTATACTGCTCGGGATGCGGCGCACAAGCGTATGTGCGAACAATTGGCAAAAGGTGAGAAAATGCCGTTTGACTTTGACGGAGCAGTAGTTTATTATGCCGGTCCCTGTCCGCCTAAGCCCGGAAAACCAATCGGCTCTGTCGGACCCACAACAAGCGGAAGAATGGATCTCTATTCTCCCGTCCTTATACAAGCGGGACTAAAAGCGATGATTGGGAAAGGATTGCGCAGTAAAGAAGTGGTAGATGCGATTGTTAAGTACGGCGGTGTTTATTTTGCTGCAATCGGCGGAGCTGCTGCTTTGATGGGTAAAAAAGTTGTTTCTGCCGAAGTTATTGCTTATGACGAATTGGGAACGGAGGCGGTGAGGCGGTTGGTTGTCAAGCAGCTGCCCGTGATTGTTGCAATCGACAGGCAAGGCAATAATTTATATGAATAACTGAATAATTGAATAACTGATTATGTTATTCGTATTGTATATTCAATTATCAGTTATTCAATTATTCAATTATTATTTAATAATTCAGTTATTTTTATGGATGGGACAAAGGATATATCGGAACTTTTAAATCCAAATCAGTTGGAGGCGGTTACTTATTGTGATGGGGCGTCTGTTATAGTTGCCGGTGCAGGCTCAGGTAAAACTCGTGTGTTGACGTACAAAATAGCCTATCTTATTCAAAATGGCTTTTCTGCTGCGTCAATACTTGCACTTACCTTTACTAACAAGGCTTCCCGCGAAATGAAAGAGCGAATAGCCGATATTATCGGAGAAAAACTTGCTTCGTATCTGTGGATGGGTACTTTTCACAGTATTTTTCTGAAAATTCTGCAACGGGAAACGTATTCTATCGGCTATCAACCGAACTTTACGATTTATGACACAATGGATGCGAAGAGTTTGGTCAAGAGTATTATAAGAGAAATGAGATTGGATGAAAAAATTTATACTGTTCAGAGTGTTTATTCGAGGATTTCCAAGATGAAAAATCTTTTGGTTACTCCTCAAACGTATCGTGTAAACAATGATTATACTGTTGATGATTTTCATCGGAACAAACAGTCGTTTGCCGATATTTTTGAAACATATTGCAGTCGCTGTAAGGCGTCTAATGCGATGGACTTTGATGATATTTTGCTTTATACATTTTTTCTTTTTAAAAATAATCCTGAAATACTTGAAAGATACCAGAAGCGTTTTGCATATATTCTTGTGGATGAGTATCAGGATACAAATATAGCGCAGCACAGGATAATCAATCTTTTGGCGGCAAAGCACAAAATGGTGTGTGTGGTGGGCGATGATGCCCAGAGTATTTATTCGTTCAGGGGTGCGAATATTGATAATATTCTCTATTTTCAGAAAAGTTTTGACGGCTGTAAGCTCTTTAAGCTCGAAGAGAATTACCGTTCTACCAAAACTATTGTTAATACTGCTAATGCTTTGATTTCAAAAAACAGGCTTCAAATTCCCAAAAAAGTTTATTCAAATCTGCATGAGGGGGAAAAAATTAAGATACTCAGTTGTTTTTCTGACAGAAATGAGTCTGAAGCAGTGGCAGACGAAATTGATATTGCTGTTTCAAATAGTGTTGAACTCTCGCAAATGACTGTCATATACCGCACTAATGCTCAGAGTCGTGTGTTTGAAGAAACTTTAAGGAGCAGGCATATTCCGTATAAGATTTATGCAGGCAATTCTTTTTATTCGAGAAAGGAAATAAAGGATGTTTTGGCTTATATGCGGTTGATTATTAATCATTCTGATGAAGAATCTCTTAAGCGAATAATCAATTATCCGACTCGTGGAATTGGTGATACTACCCGTCAGAAGCTTCTTGACTTGGCTCATAAAACTAACAGTAATGTTTTGGACTTGATTTTTGAGATAAATACCATTGACATTGACATGAATACAGGCGCAAGAAGCAAAGTTAATAAATTTGGCGACTTGATTATTTCGCTGACAAAATTTTATAATAGCAACGATGCTTATCTGACAGCCGAAAAAATTATAGTTGACAGTGGTATTTTGGACGATATTTCCTCGGACAGTGATCCTGAAAACGTTAGTCGAAAGGAGAATGTGCAGGAGTTGCTTTCTGCAATCCACGAATACTGTGCGCAGAAACAGGCTCAGGGGGAGCAAAATCCTTCTTTGGCGGAGTTTCTTGCCGAAGTGTCGCTGTTGACAGATCAGGATGCTGATAATGAGGAAAACAAGGATAAGATAACACTTATGACTATCCATGCGGCAAAGGGTTTGGAGTTTGAATACGTGTTTATTGCCGGGCTTGAAGAGGAATTGTTTCCTTCTCCAATGTGTGAAACCGAGCATCAGCTTGAGGAGGAACGCAGGCTTTTTTACGTGGCAATTACTCGTGCAAGGGAACGCTGTTTTATTTCGTATGCAAAGACGAGGTTCAAACACGGTCAGGTTCAATATTCGATGCCGAGCAGGTTTTTGGAGGATTTGGACGAGCAGTATCTTGAGATGCCAAAAGTTTTTAATCAATATTCTTCTTCAGCACATTTTTCTGAAAGCGAGCCTAAGGCGGCAGTTTTTCCAACTTTTAGAAATGAAACTTTTGCTTCCAAAAAAGCAGTGAATTATGGCACGCAAAACAAAACCAAATACCCTGTAACTGATGTCAAAAGCAGGTTCAAGCCTATCTCTCAAATAGACAATGCTACAGCTTCAACAATGAAATTCGACTTTAAAATTGGCGATACTGTTGAGCACAATGTTTTTGGCTCAGGCAAAATATTGGAACTGAGCGGCGAAAATGATAACACCAAAGCAAAAATCCAGTTCAATACCTTAGGAACCAAACAGCTGTTGCTGAAGTATTCCAAACTTGTCAAAAAATGAACAACAAAAAATGAATAATGAGTAACAGGAATACAATAAATCAATTATTCGGTTATTAACTTATGAGGAAATTATTTTATACATTTTTGGTTCTTTTGATTTCTGGTTTTTGTTTTGCTCAGCAGTCGCTTTACATTCGCGGCTACGTGCTTGACAACAGCAGGCAAGGACTGGAATTTATTGCCGTTACTCTGCAAAGCACTCTGCAAAGCACTTTGACAAACGATAAGGGATATTATGAATTGTCTGCTAACGTAAAAGACTCTGCCGTTACGCTGATTTTTTCGGGTATGGGCTATAAGACAGAGTTTAGAAAAATTCGCCAGACAAACGACAAGTCGTTAAATCTTAACGTGGTAATGCGTCCCGATACAACAATGCTTAAGCCTCTTGATGTGAGTGCCTTGCAGAAGCAGAAAGATATGATGGTTGTTGTTGAAACTGACCTTCTCAAACTTGCGCCCGATGCGGCGGGCGGCATAGAGGCGTTGCTTAAGATGCTGCCGGGGGTGAGTTCTACCAACGAAATGAGTTCGCAGTATTCGGTTAGAGGTGGTAGCTTTGACGAAAATTCGGTTTATGTTAATGGCATTGAGATGTACCGTCCTCTGTTAATTAGGGCTTCGCAGCAGGAGGGATTGAGTTTTATCAACCCTGATATGGTGGAATCGGTGGAGTTTTCTGCTGGCGGTTTTGGCGCGAAATATGGAGATAAAATGTCTTCTGCGCTTGATGTAAAGTACAAAATACCAACGGCATTTGAGGGCAGAGTATCATTAGGTACTATGGGTGCGACTGCCTATGTAGGTTCATCGAGTAAGACATTTACTCAAACTCACGGCTTCAGATACAAGACAAATCAATATCTGCTGTCAGATAAACTTAAACTTAAAAACGGCAAACCTCTTCTCAAAGGACTTGACACGCAAGGCGATTATTCAAATTATTTTTTAGATTATCAAACCTTTATGACTTATAAATTTTCAAAGAAATGGAGTTTGGAATTTCTTGGAAATGTGTCAATGAACAATTACAAATTTGTACCTGAAGCACGGAAAACATCATGGGGCAGTTTCAGTACTCAAATGCAGTTAAATGTCGATTATAACGGGCAGGAAATCGACCGCTTTGCCACATATTTTGGCTCTCTGTCTTTGAATTTTCAACCACAAAATTGGATAAAACTTTCTTTCTCTACTTCCGCTTTTAATACAAACGAAAAAGAAACTTATGATTTGCAGGGCACTTACAGGCTGTCAAATGTAAGAGACGATGATAATGGAGAGCAGACACTTGAACTCTTAGGAAGTGGAACTTTTCACGAACACGCCCGTAATAGCCTCTCTGCTACGGTTATAAATTTCGCACATAATGGCGAAAGCAAACTGCTTAAAACCAAAGTTCAATGGGGAATATCAGTTGATAAGGAGATAATCAGCGATAATATCAGGGAATATGAACGATTTGATTCCGCACAATATTCCATGCCCAGAGATACCTCTAAAGTTGGCGTAGCTTATTCGTTGTTTTCCAAAAACAAAATGAATTCTACCCGTCTGCAAGCCTATTTGCAAGAAACATACAGTATAAGTTTTTGGACTTTCAATGTTGGAGTGCGGGCGAATTACTGGACTTTCAACGAAGAATGGCTGCTTTCGCCGCGTCTTTCCATATCCTGTTTGCCGGAATGGAAACATAATTTTGCTTTCCGTTTTGCTGCGGGCGTCTATTATCAGTCGCCTTTCTACAAGGAGGTTCGTATGCCCGTTAATGAGTCGGGGCAATATACCAAAGACACCATTGGCGGAAGTTATTCGATAGCATTGAACAGGAATATTCGGGCACAGCGTTCTGGGCATATTGTATTTGGAATGGACTATTTTTTTAGGCTTTGGGCAAGACCGTTTAAATTTACTACAGAAATTTATTACAAACCGTCAGACAGAATTACTACTTATAGCGTTGATAATGTCAAAATTACATACTCAGGCATTAATGATGCCATTGCCTATAATGCAGGGGTGGATTTGAGGTTTTTTGGGGAATTTGTGCCGGGAGCGGATTCGTGGATACAGTTTTCGTGGATGAAGTCGCAGGAAAATATTCTGAACGACCATTATGTTGTAACTTCCAATGCAGGAACTAATCTGGGTGATGTGTTCCCCGGCTGGATTTCACGTCCTAATGAGCAACGTTATGCCATTTCGATATTTTTTCAGGACTATGTTCCAAATCACCCTGAATATAAGGTCAATCTCAAACTTGTATGGGCAGACGGACTGACCTATGGACCGCCTCACAGCGAGCGATACAAGGCAATATACAGAGCAAAGCCGTATCGCAGAGTTGATTTGGGCGTCTCAAGGGGCTTTAAGCAGGGCAGAGAAAAATTTATGTCAAAACAAAAATTAATCAAGGAATTTTGGCTGAATATTGATTTGCTTAATCTGTTTAATATTGAAAATGTATCCTCATATTCATGGATTTCCGACATCAACAGCATCAATTACGCCGCTCCAAACTATCTCACCAAATTCATGGTAAACTTCAGAATCTCAGTTGACTTTTAGGAAGAACACAGATTTTCATGTTTAGTTATTCCCCTAATATCACTTCGCGGACAATTTTCGTTAAATATTTACATAACAGGTATTTATCTATTTTTTGCTTGAATATTTCCTATTAAATTAGGG
>JAITNR010000183.1 GCA_031290375.1 Prevotellaceae bacterium
CTCAGGTAATTTTCCTAACATAATTTTCCGGTTTTTTGCTACAAAGGTACCAAAATTGGTGGAATATAACAAACTTTTTTCAACTTATTTTGTTGAAAATTAAATGATTACTACGATTATAAGGAACGACTAAATAATTTTGCTTTTGCGATTTTTTGTTGCAATTTTTCTTTATCTTTGCACTTTGGCAATCGGGGCAGTAAAGAGTAATTTTTATTTTCATACAACAAAAATAACACTTTTTCCCCTGATTGTCAATCTTTTATAACAGCATATTTTTATAACACTACCCACTCACGACCAGCTGGTTAGTACAATGTTTGGACAGCTGAACTGCTGTTCGAGGCTTCGGGACATTTCGCCGGGCATAGACCAGTCTCCGGAATTTTTGGCAGATATTGGCTTGCAACAAAGTCCGGTATGAGCTACGGCAATGAAAAACGTAATTATCAGATATTTGAGGAGTTATATTATTTGTTGCTGAAATATTACAGGACAGAATTGTCGCACCGCGCAGAATTTGAGGTGATAGATAAGGTCAAAAATTTTGCGATAAAAATCGTAGATGCCACGATAATGACAGTGTCGTTAGAACTGTTTGAGTGGGCAAAATACAGGACAGCCAAAGGCGGCATTAAAGCTCATGTGTCGATGGATGCAGCGATGGGATTGCCCGATACAGTTAATATTTCGGAGGCAAAAATGAGCGACAGGCACGGTGTTGACAATTTTCGCTACGCCAAAGACACAATAGTAGTTGACGACCGTGGTTATTTTGACTGCAAACTGTTCAAAATGCGCATTAACGATGAAAAACAGTTTGTTACACGGTTGAAAAACAAGATTTTGTACGAAACGGTCAGAGAATTGGATTTGCCGGATGATAAGGACGGGCATATTTTGAAAGACGAAATCATTCATTTGACGGGCAAAGAAGCAGTAAAAAACAGGGTTTGAATACTGTAGAACTGTAGCGCACGGCAGTTTTATTGAAGACGAAAAAACAAAAAAATGGTACACCATAGTATTGATAAGCAATAATTTAGAATGGTCGGCAGCCACAATTGCCAAACTGTACAAAATGCGCTGGGATATTAAGATATTCTTCAAGTTGATTAAACAAAATTTGCAGATAAAAACCTTTATAGGAACGAGTGAAAACGCCTGTAAATCACAGATTTTTATCTGCCTGATCTGTTATTTGCTGTTGGAACTGATTCGTAGGGCGATAAGCCATACAAAACACTGTTTTGGCAACTTTGTAACGCTAATCCGCGTTTGCCTGACACAATACAACCGACTTGGATACATTGTAAACAACACGCAAATCACGATACGAAAGGCGCGAATAAAGCAAAATCCGACACCATTTTTGTTTTCAGGCAGCAGACTAAAAAAAGATTTTGAACAACTTTTACTCGATTTTTGAAAAAATGATATATGAATATCAATGAGTTATAAAATTAAATTGCTTTTTTAACTAAAGGTTTGGACAGTAGTGATTTGAAAATAATAATCAGGGAATGAAACTTAGAATATCGGCAAAATATTTTTGGTTTTGTTTTTGTTTGAATGAAATTGGTACGTACAAATTGTGAAAAGGTACGTACTAATTACCAAATAGCAATCCCCTTTTGATTATTACGGAAAATATTATAACTTTGTGTAATAAAATTTATTTCAAAGATATGATGAAAATTGTTGATACCTTCACGATTGCTGCAATTTCCACTCCCGCAGGCACTGGCGGAATTGCTGTAATTCGCATTTCGGGTGAAAATGCTTTTGAAATCTGCGATAAAATATTTGTGTCGGCTAACGGGAAGAGGATGTCTGAAAAAGAGCCTGATACTGTTACTTTTGGAAAAATAATACCTCCTCACTTGCCGATTTCGGACAGTTCTGATTGGGCTGGGGTGAAAACTGGGGTGAAAACTGAGGTGATTGATGAAGTTTTGGTTACTGTTTTTCGTTCTCCGCGTTCGTTTACGGGTGAAGATATGGTGGAAATTTCCTGTCACGGCTCGCTTTTTATTCAGCAGGAGATACTGAAACTGTTGATAAACAATGGTTGTCGACTGGCTCGTGCAGGCGAGTTTACGCAACGTGCATTTTTGAACGGCAAGATGGATTTGTCGCAGGCTGAAGCCGTTGCCGATTTGATAGCATCACAGTCGGCGGCGGCGCACGATATGGCGATGAACCAGATGAGAGGCGGTTTTTCTGCCGAATTAAAAAAAATGCGTGCCAGACTGCTTGATTTTGTCTCCCTTATTGAGTTGGATTTGGATTTTTCGCAGGAAGATGTTCAATTTGCCGACAGGGAGCAACTCAGTTTTTTGGCAAAAAATATTGTGCTTGAAATTGAAAGTCTTACCAATTCTTTTTCTTTGGGTAATGTTTTGAAAAATGGCATTTCTGTTGCGCTTGTCGGTGAAACAAATGTCGGGAAATCAACGCTTTTGAACCTTTTGCTTAATGAAGAAAGGGCAATTGTGTCGGATATTCACGGCACAACGCGTGATGTGATTGAGGATACTGTTAATATTCAGGGGATTATGTTTCGATTTATTGATACTGCCGGCATTAGAAAGACGAAAGATACGGTTGAAAATCTTGGTATTGAGCGTACTTATCAAAAAATTGAGCAGGCACAAATAGTGCTCTGGCTCGTGGACGGCACCCGTGTGAGCGAACATATTGAATGGCTGACGGAAAAAATCCTAAAACGTGCTAAAGATAAAAAAGTAATACTTGTCTTTAATAAAATTGACAAAATTTCGGCAGAAGAACTTGAAATTCTCAACTCGCTTTTCGAGCCGTTTGACTGCGAAAGGATTAAGATTTCGGCAAAGAAAAGGATTAACACTGAAAAATTGCATCAGGCATTACTTCGGGCGGCAAATACCCGTTTGCTTCCTGCCTCCTCTGCGAGTGTCGGGGAAAACTGCCTCATTGAGACTGATATGTTGAATAATATGGTGATTGTCAGTAATATACGTCATTACGAGGCTCTTATGGAGGCTCAATCGGCGCTTTTGCGTGTTCAGGACGGTTTGGAGCGTGGCATTTCGGGTGAATTTCTCTCGCACGATATTCGTCAGGCGATGCACTGCATCGGAGAAATTACGGGTGAAATCACCACAGATGAAGTGCTTGGAAATATTTTTGGGAAGTTTTGTATCGGGAAATAACTGCCAATCAGGGAAAAAGTTGGTTAATTCTTTTTTGAGTTGCTATTGTTTTTGAAATCCCCCTCTAAATATTAAATTTTTTTTAAATGAATACCGTATATTAACCTGAAAAGCAACAAATGCCCCGTCATTGCGGGTCGCAGCCCGCAATGACGGGGTATTTGGAAGCGATTTGGGTATTTGGAAACGATTTGGGTATTAGTACGATATTCATAATTTTTTCATAGCGCCTCTATTTTATTTTTAATCTAACTACTAAT
>JAITNR010000254.1 GCA_031290375.1 Prevotellaceae bacterium
GGAAACGTCAGCAAATCCGATTTCTTGAACGAATTGAAGTATCACGAAGAAACACATCAAATATGTTTTTGTACCCTTAAATCGTTGCTGACACTTGAAAACGAGAATCAAGATAAAACACTGAATATAATACATATAAGTGAGCCAATAGTAGAGCAATTAATGCTTGACAAACAAATAGATGAACTGGCAGCAACTGATTTATTTTATAATTCCGCTATCTTTGTCCAACTTACCAGTGAAACCACAAAACTTTACGAACTTTCGTGGCAACAAATCTACGAAATGCTGAAAAAGGAATTGAAAAGGTAAAAGCAACAATCAGAACAAAATCAGGAGTGTATTCAGCAGGATACAAAAATCAAATAAATCAAACGAAAATCACAGTTCAGACAAAAGGAAAATCGGGCAATCTCGAAAGGGGATTATTTTGCTCGCGCCGATTTTAATCGGTGCGTGTAACAAAGAGGCACGATTTATAAAATCGCGCCAGCGGCAGCAAATTTTTTCATTGCACTGCAAAAAAAGTTTTAGCCATATTTATCCGAAAATTCAGAATAAAAAGTGTAATTTTGCCCCTTAATTCTTAATTCTTAATTGAAGGAATGACTAATCGCACCAAAATAATTTTGGCGGGCATATCCGTTTTGTTGATTGTTTATGTTTTTTGTTTGCCAAAGCATCTGTTTGATGTCCCATACTCTACCGTCGTAACCGACAGTAAGGGCGAATTGCTCGGGGCACGCATCGCAGCGGACGGACAATGGCGTTTTCCGCCGTGCGATACCGTGCCTTACGAACTCAAAACCTGCCTGATAACATTTGAAGACAAGCATTTTTACAAACATTGGGGCGTAAATCCGCTGTCTGTTTTCAGGGCAATAAAACAGAACGTGCAAAGCGGACGAATTGTCAGCGGCGGCAGCACTGTTACGATGCAGGTTATCCGTTTGTCGCGGAACAACAGGCGTACTTTCGGCGAAAAATTGATAGAATCCGTTTTAGCCACACGTTTGGAATTTCGATATTCAAAGGCGCATATTATCGGGCTGTATGCCTCTCACGCACCTTTTGGCGGTAATGTTGTGGGATTTCAGGCGGCTGCGTGGCGGTATTTCGGACGTTCGGCAGATAAGTTATCGTGGGCAGAGGCGGCTACGCTTGCTGTGTTGCCCAATTCGCCATCGGTGCTTCATCTTGCCAAAAACCGTTCGGGTTTGCAGAAAAAACGCGACCGCCTGTTGCGTCAATTATTGAAACAGGAAATAATTGACAAATCTACTTTTGAGGCTGCAATAGACGAGCCTTTGCCCGACAAACCGATGTCTTTGCCGCAAATTGCACCGCACCTGACCGACCGTTTTGTGCGGACAAACAAAGGCGAACAGATTGTTTCCACAATAGATAAAAATATTCAACTCGGCGTTGAGGCAAGACTGGAAAGGTGGAGTGCCGATTTTGCCCAAAATGATATTAAAAATATGGCGGCAATAATTATTGATGTTAAAGAAAATAAAGTGATTGCCTATTGCGGAAATGTTAATTACAATGATACCCAACACGGAAATCAGGTTGATGTGATTGTCTCCAATCGCAGTCCGGGCAGCCTTTTGAAACCTTTTTTGTATTACGCGATGCTTGACAACGGCGATATTTTGCCCGATATGCTTATGCCCGATGTGCCGATGAATGCAGGCGGTTTTATTCCGCAAAATTTCAATATGCTTTTTGATGGTGCTGTGCCTGCTTCGCAAGCCGTAAGCCGTTCGTTGAATGTGCCGCTGGTTTATATGTTGAGGCAATACAGCGTAGCAAAATTTTATAATTTTTTGAAAAATTACAGGATAGTTGATTTGCCGCACCCTGCCTCACATTACGGACTTCCGCTTATTTTGGGCGGGGCGGAAATAACTTTGGGAAGTGTAACAAATGCCTATTCAAATATGGCTCGCTCGCTGGAGGGTTTGCCGCCGTCAAATTTGATTTTTGAAGCAGAACAAAAACAGATTATTTCAAAACAAAAATATAATCCTGCGGCTGTATGGCAGGTTTTTGATGCTATCAAAGAGGTAAATCGCCCTGAGGAGATTGATTGGCACACCTTGCCTTCGATGCAGAAAATAGCGTGGAAAACGGGTACAAGTTTCGGTTTTAGAGATGCTTGGGCTGTGGGAATTACGCCGCGTTTTGTTGTCGGCGTTTGGGCAGGAAACGCCTCTGGTCAGGGAGCGGCAGGCTTGGTGGGTGCAAAAACTGCCGCACCTGTGATGTTCGATATTTTTGAGATGTTGCCCGCTTCAAAATGGTTTGAAATGCCTTCCGAACAATTTGTTACGGCGGAAATATGCACACTTTCGGGACATCTTGCAGGCAGATTTTGCGAGCAAACACAAACAGGTTTTATCTGCCCAAACGGACTTAAAACCGAGTCGTGCAAATATCACGTCAATGTTTCCCTGTCGGCTGACGAAAGGTTTAGAGTTTATGAAAACTGTGCAGGAAAAAATGGCGTTATCCAGAAAAAATGGTTTGTGCTGCCGCCTGCGTGGGCTTGGTATTATTCTGCCAAACACCCCGAATATAAGCCTCTGCCTCCATTGGCAGCAGGTTGCGGCGAAGATTATGACGGACGAATGCAGTTTATTTATCCTCAAAACAATGCAAAAATAAAAATTCCGCGTAATATGGACGGCTCTCGCGGCGAGGTTACCTTTGAGATTGCTCACAACAACAAATCCGAAACAATTTTCTGGCATTTGGACGGCGAATTTATTGCCTCTACGCACGATTTTCATCGTCTTTCGCTATCGCCCGAAACAGGCACACATCAACTCACTGCCGTTGATGCGCAAGGCAACACAATAAGTTGCAAAATTGTGGTGGAGGATTAATCTAATTGAGAATTGAGAATTGAGAATTGAGAATTGAGAATTGAGAATTATTTTTTATGACTGTTCGCATAACAACCTAAAACAACAAAAAACGCCGTCATTAGAATGTTATACGGATATTCATTAAAAAAATACAAACAAAAAAAAATCAGACAACCCCCTTCCAAGATTGTCCGATTTTCGTTGTTGTCAGTTCCTTTAAGGGCTTTAAAGCCTATAAAGCCCTTAAAGGAAACATACCAACTGCTTCGAGGAAGCTTAAGGATTCACTACAGCACTGGCAACCCGAAAACCAGAGCTGGTGTAGTGGATATACGGCGCGTTGTAGATATGGAAGCTCACTCGGCAGTCGGAAGCAAATATTTGCAAGTAACCTGTCATATTTTTGAGTTATCTATTTTTATTTTTTTTTGTATATAAAAATCGGGTGCAAGGGTAGGTGTTTTTTTTGGATTGTGCAAATTTATTTTTTTGGTTGCGTGGCATACACCATCATTGCTCAAAAAAAACGATTGCAGGGTTATCTTGATGAGTACCATTTCAGATATAACAGACGGGCATTTATGGGGTCAATCTTCGATTTACTCATAAAAAGAATGGTGCTGAATAAACTAATTAGGCTATAAATCAATACATTAACTGGGGCGACTTAAACGCTTATACCAAT